>JAKSCO010000117.1 GCA_022360575.1 Bacteroidales bacterium
GAGGGATAAAATTAGGATCGTGGAGATTCGATCCTAAAGTCTTTATTTAAAATTTGCTGATATTTTTACTAAAATGTTCTAATCACAACAAACATAGTATAATCACCAAAAGGATTACTCGTATCTTAAATTATCGACCGGGTTGGCTTGGGCTGCTTTTATAGCCTGAAAACTAACTGTAGATAATGCGAGGATTAAGATTGAGATGCTTGCTAGTGCAAATATCCAAAACTGAATGCTTGTATGGTATGCAAAATTATGCAACCAGTTGTTCATAAAAATATAAGCCAAAGGCCATGCAATAATATTGGCTAATAAAATCCAAATAGAAAATTGCTTAAACAACAAACCTATAATTGATAATGTAGATGCTCCCATCGCTTTTCGTATGCCAATTTCTTTTGTTTTTTGTTCGACAATAAACGATGCCAAACCCAATAGTCCGAGGCAGGCAATAAAGATTGCCAAGATTGAGAATATGGCAAATACTTCGGCTGTTTTAAATTCTTTTTTATGTAAAAGCATAAAGTCATCTTTCATAATAGAATAATCAAAAGGTGTATCGTGTACAAACTTTTCCCATGCATTTTGCACTAGTTGTATTTTTTGAGTATTTATGCCATCATTGAATTTTACTGAAATATATTTTATAAAATTATTATCAATAAAGACAAGCGAACCAATATCTTGATATAAAGACTGAAAATTAAAGTCTTTTACTATACCTATAATTTTCCATGCTCTATTTCCTGAATGAGTCGTATATATTTGCTGACCTACTACGGGTTTTTCGAGTCTGAATTCTTTTACTGCCGACTGGTTTAGTATTATTGAGGATGTATCGGTTGAATATTTATGAGAAAAGAATCGGCCTTCGATTAACTCAAGTCCATATGTTTTGGCAAAATCTTTCTCGACCTCTAAAACACGAGGAGCATAGGAATCGGAACCCTCGGCACGAGAAACAATAAGCGGAAAACCATAAAACATAGTACTTGGGTATGAACTGGAATAAGTAACATTGCTTATTGATGTGTTTTTTTCGAGTTCTTGTTTAAACGATTCGAACGAATTTCGTATTTGTTTGGCATTATTTACTATAAGAATATGTTCTTTGTCGAAACCTAAATCTTTATTTTTTATATACATTAGTTGACTATACACAACAAATGTTGATATTACTAAAATTATAGATATAGCAAACTGAAATATTACCAATGAATTACGAAACCAATTGTTTTTGTTGTTAGCAAAAATATTGTTTTTTAGAGCACTCAACATTTTTAATGACGATAGATAACCTGCCGAGTATAAGCCTGAGAACAAACCAACAAGAATAGCCAGTAAAAATAAAGACGGGAGCATAAATCCATTTGAAAAATATCCAATAGCAATTTCTTTAGATACAAGATTGTTGAATAAAGGCAAAACCGACTCGATAATAATCATTGCTATAAGCAAGGATATGAAACTCAACAATACCGATTCGAAAAGGAACTGTCGGAACAAGGAAGCTCGGCTACCACCAACAACTTTGCGAATACCTATTTCTTTAGCTCGCTTTGCCGAACGTGCTGTCGACAGATTCATGAAATTAATGCATGCTATAATAAGAATAAATAAAGCTATAAGCGAAAAAATATAAATATACTTGATATCGGAATTGGTTTCGAGCTCGAAATTACTATGCGAATGCAAATGAATATCTTTTAATGCTTGTAGTTTGTATTCGTATTTATTATTACCCGATTGAAAAAACTCATCTATGTTTGACTTAAATATAGCTTCGAGTTCTTTTTCGACATGCTTAATTGCGATTTTTAGTATTTTATTTTGTAATTGGATTGGATTAATATTTTCGCGACACAAGAAATAAGTAAATGCAATATCGTTGACAATCCATGTTGAATACCCCGCATATTTAGTATCGACCAACGAAGCCAAAATATTGTAATGGAAATGAGAGTTTGCAGGACAATCGCGAACAACAGCCTTTATTATGTACTCATTATTGGCAATATTAAGCGATTTATCAAGAACATTGGTATTGCCAAAATATTTTCGTGCAGTAGTTTCGCTTATTGCTATTTCAAAAGGATTTGTAAGTAAATTATGAGGATTTCCATGTATTATCTCAACATCAAATACATCGAAAAAGGAGCTATCGGTATAAAAAACATTTTTTTCGAGATAAAGCTTATCGTCTTTTTTTATAATTGCTTCTTTGTTGTGATCAATATATACTAATCGAACAAAAGATTCTATTTCGGGGATTTCTTCTTTTAAAATAGGACCTGCAGGTAAACCTAAAAGAACTCCTTGTACCTCTTTGCCTCCTAATTTAGCATCGAAACCAAGTCGGTAAATATTATCAGAGTTTTTATGGTAACGATCGTACGATAATTCGTCGATAATGTATAAAGCTATGAGTATACTACAAGCCATACCTATAGACAGGCCCAAGATATTTATCAAAGAATAAACCTTATTTCGGGTTAAATTTCGGATAGATATTTTTAAAAAATTTAGTACCATATTTTATCTATTAAAATACAATTTGTTTAATTATAAGATTCAGGGGGGCTCGCTTCGTATTACTCGTATCTTAAATTATCGACCGGATTTACACGAGCAGCTTTAACCGATTGCAAACTAATAGTAGATAATGCAATTAGTAAAGTTAAAACAGTAGCTATTGGAAATATCCAAAATTTAATATCTACATGATATGCAA
>JAKSCO010000234.1 GCA_022360575.1 Bacteroidales bacterium
ATTACTCGTATCTTAAATTATCGACCGGATTTACACGAGCAGCTTTAACCGATTGCAAACTAATAGTAGATAATGCAATTAGTAAAGTTAAAACAGTAGCTATTGGAAATATCCAAAATTTAATATCTACATGATATGCAAAATTATGCAACCAGTTGTTCATAAAAACATAAGCCAAAGGCCATGCAATAATATTTGCTAATAAGATCCAAACCGAAAATTGCTTAAACAATAAGTTTACAATTGACCATACGGATGCTCCCATAGCTTTTCGTATACCTATTTCTTTTGTTTTTTGCTCGACAATAAAAAGTAATAAGCCGAATAATCCGAGGCAGGCAATAAAGATTGCCAATATCGAGAATATGGCAAATATTTCGCCTGTTTTAAATTCTTGCTTATGTTTAGCAACAAACTCATCTTTCATTATCTTATAATCGAAAGGGGTATTGTGGACAAACTTTTCCCAAGCATTTTGTACCAATTGTATTGTTTGGTTGTTTATACCTGCCTTTAGTTTTACCGAAATAAATCGCATATAATCGTTCTGAATAAGAACAAGCGATCCAATATCCTGATGTAAAGACTGAAAGTTAAAATCTTTTACTACACCAATAATTTTCCATGGTTTAATTTCTTTGCTGGTTGTATATATTTGCTGACCTACTACAGGTTTTTTCAGTTTAAACTCTTTTACAGCAGATTCGTTCAGTATTATCGAAGATTCATCTGCCAAATACTCATTCGAGAAAAAACGACCTTCGGTTAATTCTAAACCGTATACTTTAGCAAAATCTTGTTCGACACACAATCGACGAGGACAATACGAATCGTAACCTTCGTCGCGAGAAACTATAAGAGGAAAACCACTAAACAAAGCACATGGATATGCACAAGAATAAGTAACATTATTTATTAACGAGTTTTTTTCGAGCTCTTGTTTAAACGATTCGAACGAATTTCGGATATGTTTGGCATTGTTTACTACAAGTATATTTTCTTTATCGAAACCTAAATCTTTATTTTTAATATACACTAACTGGCTATATACTATAAATGTTGATATTACTAA
Source organism: Bacteroidales bacterium (assembly GCA_022360575.1). Taxonomy (GTDB): domain Bacteria; phylum Bacteroidota; class Bacteroidia; order Bacteroidales; family UBA12077; genus UBA12077. The sequence continues at coordinate 1,073 of JAKSCO010000234.1, forward strand.
GATTATAGATATAGCAAACTGAAATACTACTAATGAATTACGAAACCAGTTATTTTTTTTATTCGCAAATAAATTATTTTTTAAAGCACTCAACATTTTTAATGATGATAAATAACCTGCCGAATAAACTCCCGATAATAATCCAACTAAAATAGCTAGTAAAAACAGAGACGGAAGGACGTATATATTTGAAAAGTATCCAATGGTAATTTCTTTAGATACAAGATTGTTGAATAAAGGCAAAACCGACTCGATAATAATCATTGCTATAAGCAAGGAAATGAAACTCAACAAAACCGACTCGAAAAGAAACTGTTTGAATAAAGAATTTCGACTACCGCCAACTACTTTACGAATACCTATTTCTTTAGCTCGCTTTGCCGAACGTGCTGTCGATAGATTCATAAAATTAATACAAGCTATAACAAGAATAAATAAAGCTATAACCGAAAAAATATAAATATACTTGATATTGGAATTTGCCTCAAGCTCGAAATTAGTATGCGAGTACAAATGAATATCTTTTAATGCTTGCAGTTCGTAGCGGAAATAACTTCCTCTTTTATAAAAATCTTCGAGATTAGCATTAAACAAGCTTTGTAATTCTTTTTCGACACATTCAATTGCTATAAACGAAACTTTCTTTTGTACTTGATCAACATTTGTGTTTTCGCGTAACAAAAAGTATGTGAAATTCATGTCATTAACAATCCATGTTTGAGAATTAGCAGCCTCGGAGCTAACCATTGAGAGTAAAATATTGTAATGAAAATGCGAATTTGAAGGACAGTCGCTTACAACTGCTTTTATAATATACTCTTGATTACCTATAGTAAGAGATTTATCAAGAACATTGGTAGTCCTAAAATATTTCCGAGCAGTAGTTTCGGATATTACCATCTCGAAAGGATTTGTAAGTAAATTATGAGGATTACCATGTATTATCTCAACATCGAATACATCAAAAAAAGAACTATCGGTATAAAACACATTTTTTTCGAGATAAAACCTATCATCTTTTTTTATTGTAAACTCATCTACATTAAAATTTGTAATTCGAGTAAAAGATAAAATTTCAGGAACTCTTTCTTTTAGGATAGCCCCCACTGGGGCTCCAACCACAAATCCTTTTTGTTCTTTTCCCCCTAATTTAGCATTGATACCTATTCTGTAGATATTATCATAATTTTTATGATGTCGATCGTATGACAATTCATCGATAATAAATAAAACGATAAGAACACTACAAGCCATACCTATAGACAGTCCTAAAATATTTATTAAAGAATAAGCTTTGTTTTGGGTTAAATTTCGGATAGATATTCTAAAAAAATTTCGTAACATATTTTACTTTATTTATGATTTCGATTTTAGCATTTCAAGGCGAATGCCAAAAAATATATAATCTTTATTTTAGGGTATTTACACTCTTTAGTCAAAATATTGATTTTATCTTAATGTAAATTTTTTTTACATTTAGGTAAAATTTTTTACACTCTAATCATACAATATAAGCTTAAAATGGATAATAAAGGTCGTATTTTAATTGTTGATGACGATAAAAGTATCTTAAAATCGTTAACGATTTTACTCGAAAGTTATTTCGAAGTAGTTGATTCTATATCGAACCCTAACCTAATTTTATCGACATACCAGAATAAGCCATACGATGTGGTTTTGCTGGATATGAATTTTTCGGCAGGAATAAACTCCGGAAACGAGGGTTTGTATTGGCTTAACAAACTATTAACAACCGACAAATCGGCAATTGTAATTATGATAACCGCTTATGGCGATATTGATTTAGCGGTAAAAGCACTAAAACAAGGAGCTTTTGACTTTGTCGCAAAACCCTGGAATAACGAAAAGCTTGTTGCTACACTAAAATCAGCTTTAAAAATAAAGCAATCGCAAGCTCAAATAAATAAATTGTGTGTCGAAAAAAAGAGCTTAAGCCAAGAGCTCAATAAATCAGATAAGATAATAGGTACGTCGGAAGCAATGAATAAGATTTTTACTATTATCGACAAAGTGGCTAAAACCGATGCTAATATTTTAATCCTTGGCGAAAATGGCACAGGGAAAGAGCTTGTAGCAAAAGAAATTCATCGTAAATCGAACCGAAAAAATCATCCATTAATTAGTGTCGACTTGGGGTCTATTCCCGAATCGCTATTCGAAAGCGAACTGTTTGGACACAGCCAGGGAGCTTTTACCGATGCCAAAGAAAACAGAATAGGGCGTTTTGAAATTGCAAATAAAGGAACCTTGTTTTTAGATGAAATAGGAAACATTCCGGCTTCGTTGCAATCGAAATTACTTACTTGTATTCAGAATAAAGAAATTGTACCTATAGGCAAAAACTCATCAGTAAAAATTGACACACGTTTAATCTGCGCTACTAACAAAAATCCTGAAGAGCAAATAGAAAAAGGATTGTTTCGCGAAGATTTATTTTATCGAATTAATACCATACAGATAGAGCTACCTCCTTTACGAAAACGAGGAGATGATATACTTTTGATTGCCGAGCATTACCTAAAAATATTTTCGATTAAATACGAAAAACCATTACTTAAATTTAGTAAAGAAGCTCTTAATATTTTATTAAAATATAATTGGCCCGGTAATATTCGTGAACTAAAACATACAATAGAAAAGGCTGTGATATTGTGTTCGGAAGATATTTTACAGCCTGCTGATTTTATGTTAAAAACGGTTTCGTCGTTAAAAAATAAAAATGAATGGCCTCTGAAATTTGAAGAAATAGAGAAAAAAGCTATTGAACGTGCTCTAGAAAATAATAATGGAAAAATTGTTGTTGCAGCAAAAGAATTAGGATTAACAAGACAAACACTTCATAATAAAATTAAAAAATACAAATTATGATTAACCAAAGTTTTTACCGAAACATAATTGTGCGCATCCTTATTTTGTTACTAACATTTATTGTTATTACTCCATTTATAAACAATAGCGAAAAATTATTTACCAGTATAAGTATTTTGATATTAATTGTAATGCAAATAATTTTTCTTATAAAGTATATCAATAAGTTCAATTGCGATTTAGCCAACTTTTTCTCCAATTTAAAAACCAACGATGTGTCGTATGCTTTTCACGACAAATCGTTTAATTATTTATCGCCTAAATTCAGAAACGACATTGCTTATATTCGCGAACAATTATTTAATGTAAGAGAGTCGATAAAAATACAGCAATCTTATTTCAGAGCTGTAATTGAAAATACACAAACAGGATTTATTTCTTTTGATCGAACAGGAAAAATAAACATCATAAACAAAAGTGCTTTAAGCCTACTAAATATAACACAAATAAGCAATATTGAAACAATAGAAGAAATACATCCTGAGTTTTATCGATTAATCTTAAATAAACCCGACGGAACAGAAAAACTGATTAATATTAAAAAAGCCGACAAAAATATTTCATTGTCGGTCCGAATATCTGAACTAAAACAAAAAGAAGATCATTATAAAATTATTTCATTTCAGAATATTCAGTCGGAACTAGAACAAAAAGAATTTGAATCGTGGCATAAACTAATACGAGTACTTACTCATGAAATAAATAACTCGATCTCGCCTATAATTTCGCTTGCCGATTCGACTCAAAAGTTACTATCGGACAACAATAAAACAATTTCAACAAAAGAAATAAACAACGATACCTTAGAAAAAACTCACGAAGGACTACATATTATATCGCAAAGAGGAAAAGGGCTTATAAATTTTATAAACAACTATAAGAATATAGCTTCTCAGAAAAAAATTTATCCCGAATATTTTAAAGTTGCCGAGTTGTTTTACAACCTTGAGTTGTTATTGAGCAATAAGCTTTCGGCAAAAAACATTAAGCTTTCGATCGACATAAAACCTTTTGATTTAAGTTTGTATGCCGACAAAAAATATATGGAACAAATCTTTATTAATTTGATTCAGAATGCCATTGATGCCATTGAACACAACAATGGACTAATAGAACTAAATGCAACTACAAACAATACAAGTACTATTTTAACTATTTCGGACAATGGAAAAGGAATTAACAAAAAGATAAACGAACAAATATTTGTTCCGTTTTTTACAACTAAGCAACAAGGTTCGGGCATTGGCTTAAGTTTAACTCAACAAATTATTAGTTTACACAACGGAACAATACAATTAGATACAACCCGAAATAATAAAACTGTATTTGTAATTGAAATTCCTCGGGAAAACCTATAATACCAAATAAACTGTATTTAGGATCAATAAATATTTGATAATTGCCCGAAAAAAGAAAAAAATTGCTTTGGCTATTTAACCAACACTCAAAAAAGCAAAAAGGTCTGCTTTGGCTATTTAACCAATGCTCGAAAAAGCAAAAAAATCTGCTTTGGTTATTTAACCAATACCCCAAAAAGCAAAAAGATCTGCTTTGGCTATTTAACCAATACCCAAAAAAACAAAAAGATGCCTTTGGCTATTTAACCAAAGCTCGAAAAAGCAAAAAGATGACGATTACAACTTGATAATTGTCTTTTCTTAATTCAAAAGAAAATTTTTGTCAAAAATTCTACTAATACCAAACTATACTTACGTTTTATCATTGCATATTTTAGCATTATATGTAATTTCGCTTGCGTAAATAATCCGATTATGTTATTTAAGAAAAAAACAGCCCTAAAAAAAATAGATAAAAATAAATCAGAGCTTAGTGAATACGATTTTATAATATGTCCTAACTGCGGAACAGAAGAGGTGGGAAAGTTTTGCCCCAACTGCGGACAATCTAATAAGGATTTTAATAAACCCATAAAAGAAATCGTATTAGATATACTCGACTCGATTAATTTAGATATACGATTAATAAAAACACTGATTCCTTTTTTCTCGAAACCAGGTTTTTTAGCTGAAGAATATTTTAAAGGACGGAGAAAAAGGTATGTTCCGCCCATGAGGATGTACATGTTTTTTAGTATTCTATTCTTTTTTCTATTGCAATATACTACCTCTGATAAAACTGAAAGCAATGAGAGTATAACAAGCAATATTTCAATTAACCTATCGAACGATGATAAGGTTATCACATTTAACAAACCATCATCAGACTCGACAAAATTAAGTTCCGCTAAAATTGATGAGCTCACAAAAGAAGTTTTTCAAGATACTACTACTTCCGAAATAACAAAAAAACTTATAGCAGGAGGTTTAAATTCAGCAAAAAACAAAAAACTTTTTATCGATCGATTTATTGATAATGTATCGATTATAATATTTTTTTTAATGCCCTTATTTGCATTAATTCTTGGTTTGACTCTACGAAAATCACATATGCTATATGTAAAACATCTTATTTTCTCAATAAATTTTCATTCGTTTATTTTCGGATTATCTAGTATTGTAATTATTCTAAAGCAAGTAATTTACGAAAAACTCTACGACTATATAGATTATTTATGGTGGCTTATTCCGATATATCTTATGGTAGGGATTAATCATTTTTATAACCGGAAATATATTAGAGCTTTATTTAAAACTATTGGCATCTTATCTCTTTATTCAATTATCACCTTTGTGGTTTTTATAGCTGTTTTAGCTTTTACAGCATCTGATCTTTACACTCCAAATATTTAAACATGTTTACACCAATAAAATATAACGAACCTGTTTTGAGACCTCCTGCCGAAGCCTATTCGGCAATTATTCAAGCAACTATTGGTTGCTCATGGAACAAATGTGCTTTCTGTGAGATGTACTCATCTAAAAAATTCAAAACTCGAAAACTTGAAGAATTAAAAAATGAAATAAAAGTGCTTGCAGATATATTGCCCGGTACTAAAAAGATTTTCTTAGCTGACGGAAATGCTTTTGTTTTGTCGGCAAACAAACTTTTACCAATACTTTCAGAAATCAATACTCAGTTTGGAAAAATACAACGAATATCATCTTATGCCCTACCCAAAGATATCTTATCAAAATCGGACTCAGAGCTTAAAGAACTTCGAAAAAATGGATTAAAATTACTTTATGTAGGTATAGAAACTGGGAATGACGATTTATTAAAAATGATTCGGAAAGGAGAAACATTTAATTCATCTGTTGATGGTATATTAAAGGCTCACCATTCAGGGATAGATACTTCAATTATGATTATAAATGGTTTGGGAGGAACTGAATACTCGACAAGACATGCTATTGATTCAGCTAAAATAATTAGTAAAATAAAACCTAAGTTTTTATCGACACTAACATTGAGTTTGCCTTATGGAGAAAATCATTTCCAGAATAAATTTAAAGGAAACTACCAGCAACAAAGTATTAAAGATTTATTTAAAGAATTAAAATTATTTATCGAAAATATTGATACCCACAATACAATATACAGAAGCGATCATGTTTCAAATAACTTAATCCTAAAAGGAACTTTAAATAAAGACAAAAATCAACTTATATCGGTATTAAATACAGCTATAAATGATACAAAGCCTGAAATATTGCCACAAACAGCAAAAATTCTTTAATAAAATGTGTTGTTCCTGAAAAGAATCCGGAATATTTAAGCTTCAGAAAGCTTATTTACTTCGTCTAAAAGGTTTAAATTGCGTTCGTACATTTCAGCAATAATTTCTTTAAAATATTTCTTTAAGCTACCTTTTTTCGGAAAATGATTAACCTTATGCAATAAACCTAATCTTGCGTTTTCAACTTCGTGTAATATATTTAAAATGTGTTCGTAGTTATTCATTGACGAATAATGTAAAATACAAAAACATTCATTCATTATTTGTTCTGCTAAAAAATTTATATCTTTTTTTATATCTCTGCAACTAGCCATACTCTACACAATTAAACAAGTAATTAATAATAAGTTATATGTTATTAATTAAAAAAACAAAAACTTCAAAGAAAAATTATTTATTTGGATTTATTTTATTTTCAAATACTCTAAACTAATATTTTGATTCAGGATTTTCACCTTTTTCATTTATTCTACTTACACGATATCCGTCTTGATATTTAATTATATCAACGCCAATATTTTCGTAACCCGAATCTTTATACCATTTAACAAAATGATACTTTGCTTGCAATAGATCAATGTTATAATTTACAATACAACTAGAAAAATCTTTGCCATAATTTTTAATTGCTGATAAAAAATAAAGACCTACATCATATCCATGAATAGCCATTTGTCGGGGCTCTGTTTTAAATGTATTTCGATATTTTATAATAAATTCTTTTACATCTTTATCAGTATAGTCTATAAAAAACGGAGCGGATAAACTTAAATTTAAATTGAAAAAATATTCTGGATCAATATTGTTAAACTTTTTCCAACGCGATAATCCTATAACCTTTATGTCGGTTCCAAATGTCTTAAGTATATTCAACTTAGTTACAGCATCAGTAACAAAAGCTTCGTTATTAGAAGGAATTACAAATATATTGGTATTTTCTTTATCCAGCGCATGCTCTAATACATTCAGGCTATCTTTAAAAACTACTTCCTTAAACTGGATATTGTTTATTAATGTATCTACAGAAATATGCGAAAATATACGTTCCTTAACCATCTGGATTTTATCATAAGCCAAACTATCTCCATCATGAACAATCACAATATTTTTATCATAAAATTCAGATGTATATTTAGCAAACTCCTCGAGTTGAGATTTAAACGAAGGATAAACCTGAAATAAATTCGGATTATCATTAAGTAAACCTAAATTATCGGATAATGGAGAAACAATGTTTATGTTATTATCTTTTGAAAATTGAGAAACCAAACTTAAACCCTTATTATAAATAGGACCAATAATTAAATCTGTATTTATCAATTCGGGAGTTTGTAATATTTCCTTTATTCTTGCCGTATCATTTCGAGTATCATATAAATTCAAATTAATCGATAAACCCTCTTTTTTCAATGAATCAACAGCTAGTAAAAAACCCTCATAAAATTCAATAAATTTAATCGCCTTAGGATATATATAATAAGGACTATAAAATACCTTTTCGTAAATCTTATTTCCTTCTAAATCATATTCTGACGAATCAATATAAAACTCTTCATCATTTTTTTCTAAAAATAAAGGCAGCATTAACGAGATATCATAACGCTCATTATTATTCTCGAGTTTAACACAATCCGAAAAACCAACAGAGTCAGAATAAGCATAACTAACATGCTTTTGTTTTAACTGGCTATTACTTATAAAATCGGGTTGCAATAATATTGTTTCTTCGCTATCACTTACAAGTTTAGGTATTTTTAACACTTGTGAAATTTTCAATCCTTCTTTTACATCCGGATTATGTTCAAATAATATTTCTTCGCTTATTCCATATTTCCGAACTAAAGAATAAATCGTTTCTTTTCTTTTTACCAAATGATAAATAAAATCATCTTGAATTTGAACTGTATCATTTGTATTATTGGTAGGAAACTTATCTCTAATAGCAAGTCGTTCTTTCGGAATTTTAACTATTTGTCCTTCTCTTAAACCATAACGAATAGTTGGATTTAGGGCTAAAATATTTTCTTGACTAACATTATACTTTTTCGATAAATAATATAATGTTTGTTTCTTTTTTATCTTATGATAAATAAAAGATGCTCCCTCCTCTTCTTTCGATATTACAGGAATTTTAAGAGCTTGTCCGACTTTTAAACCTAGAAAAATTTCAGGATTTTCTTTGGCAATTGCTTTCTGCGATACCTTATAAGTAAAACTCAACGAAAACAAAGTTTCTCCTTTTTTTACTACATGCACATAAAAAAGTTGATTTCCAATCATTACTTTATCTTTCGACTTATTAATAATAAGTGTATCATTTTGCGAAAAACCAATACTAACAAATGAAATTATAAACCAAAGAATTATTAATTTTCTCACGTTAAAATAAATTTTTATTTATTCTTGCTGTTTCATCGACAAAAATAAGTGAAGTACTGCAATAAAAAAAGCATCTACTTTAAATATATTCATTTGTTTCTACTGTAGTAGAAACCATAAATATAAAAAGTCTTATCATTTTTTTTCAATTAAATATATCGTTCATCAAAATACTATTCATTATATATTTAATCTCAATACATTTATTAAATTCACTATAAAACCAGAATCTACGCAACCATTAATACAAAAATTACATCAACAATAATGATTAAGTAAAAAGCACTTGGTCTAATTTTTGAATACACTTCTGAAATCTTAATAAATCAAAATATATGAGACTTACTTGTTTTAAAAATGGAAAGAAAATAGAATTAGATCCTTTAGATTTGGACTACATTGAATACGATGTAATTAAAGATTATTTAACACAAATAGAACATTTAGAGAAAAATCCTTTAGCAGAAATAAAGTTAGATTTAACCGAACCATTTGTACCAAAATATAATTTAATAAATTGCAGCAATATTTTTTCTGAAAAATTTAATCAGATAATAACTAGAAGAAAACCTGCATAAATTAATGAATCGAAAAGAAAAAGCTTTAAAGTTATATGCCAATGGATTTAATTGCTCTCAAGTAATTATTGCATCATTTGCCGATTTACTAGATCTAAATGAAGAAAAAGCCATTTTAATGGCTTCTGGATTTGGAGGAGGAATGGGAAAAATGCAAAATACTTGTGGAGCTATTACAGGATCATATATGGTTATTGGCTTTTTACGAGGCAAATTTGTCGAAGAAAATAAAGTATCAAATGAAGAGTCTGGTATCTTAGTCAGAGAATTTACCAAACGTTTTACTGAAATTCACAAATCGACAAATTGTAAGGCTTTAATAAAGTTTGATATTGGAACAAAAGAAGGAATGGAAGAAGCAGTAAAAGCTGAAGTATTTAAGAAAAAATGTTCTTCTTATATTATTACTGCTATTGAAATACTTGAAGATATACTTTCATTACCCAATACTATTATAAAAAAATAGACCTTCGATATATGAGTTACGTACTCTTTAATCTAAAAAAGTTAAATTTTATTTATTCTATTTTGATACTCATTTAATTTCTGTTTTCATTTTACAAATTGCAAATAGAATCATCTGAACTCTTTGATTATTTAGTCTTTCGTACAAGCAACCTCATAACAAGACTAATATTAATGAAATTGATATTATCAAGGTTTCATCAATACTTTTTATATTGTAATTTTGTACATTAGATGTAAATAAAAATAGACTCAATCTGAAATCATATAAATAACAAGAAGGATAATGTAACTTTCAGGCAAGTCATAAATTTATAGAAAATGAGAAGAGTATTAGTCGCAACTGCAGGAGGAGATTGCCCCGGATTAAATGCAGTAATAAGAGCAATTGTAAAAAGAGCTTCACAAGAGAAAGATTGGGAAGTTCTAGGAAGTATACAAGCATTTAACGGAATTTTATGGGAACCTACCGAAGTTAAAATTTTGGATGAAAAAGCCGTTGCAGGAATTCACTTCCAGGGAGGAACTATTATAGAAACAACCAACAAAGGAGGACCTTTCGCATGGCCAATAAAACAAAAAGATGGCTCGTGGTCTACAGCTGATCGCTCTGACGAGATGATTCGAAAACTAATGTACATGGGAATTGATGCTGTTATCAATATAGGAGGAGATGGTTCTCAAAGAATTTCGAATGCTCTTTTTGAAAAAGGGTTAAATATTATTGGAGTTCCAAAAACAATTGATAACGATTTATCAGCAACAGATACAACCTTCGGATTTCAAACAGCTGTCCAGATAGCTACAGAATCAGTAGATAAACTAGTTACCACTGCTGCAAGTCACAACCGTATTCTAATACTCGAAGTTATGGGGCGAGACGCAGGATGGATTGCATTAAATGCTGCAATTGCAGGAGGAGCAGAAATATGTCTAATTCCTGAAATACCATATGATATTAATAAAGTTGTAGAAAAAGTAAATTCGCGTTTTACCAGAAATAGAGGATTTACAATTATTGTAATGGCTGAAGGTGCTCATGCTATAGGAGACAATACATCAACAATACAATTAGATGAAATTGGCTATGCAAACTCTAAAATATCTGGAGGAGCTTCTCGATTAATGCGAGAGTTAAAAGGCGCTGGATGCAAACACGATATGAGAAAGACTGTTTTAGGTCATATTCAAAGAGGAGGTGTTCCTGTCGCTTTTGACAGAGTTCTAGCAACTCAATTTGGGGTTAAAGCATTTGAACTTGTTCTTGAAGGGAAATTTGGAGAAATGGTTTCATACCGTCATCCTAATATTACATCAGTTCCTTTTGCTGAAGCTATTAGTGAACCAAATAAAGTCACAATCAATTCTGATTTAATGAAAAGCGCACGAGGCGTAGATATTAGTTTTGGAGATTAGAATAAATTTCAATTGAATTTATCGCATAAGTTCAATTGAATATCTTTTTCCATCTTCTGCTGCTACAGTATTTTTAAAAACCTTACGAGCTTCTTTTAACAAAGGTAATATTGTTTTATATCTTGCAGAAAAATGTCCTATAATGAGCTTATTAACACAAGCTTTTTGTGCAATTGTTGCAGCATCCTGTGTTGTCGAATGAAAAGTTTGTTTCGCTTGTTTTTTTAATTTAGCATCTAATGTTGCTTCATGAAATAGCAAATCTACATCCTTTATTATTGGTATAATTTTTTCAGAGTAAGCAGTGTCTGTACAATAGGCATACGAACGTGATTTATACGGAGGATATGTTAATTTAAAATTCTCAATAACATCCCCATCATCATTAATGAAATCCTCCCCTTCTTGTATTTTACGTATCTCTTTAATAGGAATATCAAAAGCTTTTACTACATCTTTCTTAAGATTTCGTAAGAACGGTTTTTCTTTAAAAAGAAATCCACATGTTGGAATTTTATGCTTTAAAGGAATCGTTTCTACTGTAAGCTTACCATCATCATATATAATTTCATTCTTTTTATTATCAATATGATGAAAAACAATTTTATAAGACATATTCCTTTCAAAAAATTGCATGTGTCGAGTTAATATTTTTTCTAATTCAGAATGAGCATAAATATGCAAGTCTATCTCGCGCCCTAAAAGATTTAATGTCGAGATTAAACCAAATAGACCAAACATATGATCTCCGTGCAAATGACTTATGAAGATATGGTTTATCTTATTTATTCTAATTCTATTTTTTCTCAATTGCAACTGGGTTCCCTCTCCACAATCAATCAAAAAAAGCCGCTCATGGACATTCAGTACATGAGCGGTTAAATTTCTTTTCGAAGTTGGTATAGCAGCACTACTACCAAGTATAGTCAATTCAAAAGTCACTAATTCAAGTCTATTATTTATTTCCTTCTTCTTTTGAAGTTTCAATAATATCAGCAGCTTCCTCTACCGAATATGCTATCTTTAATACCGTATCCAACTGCGATATAGTAATTAGTCTATCGACAGCATCATTTAACCCTGTCAAGACAAATGTACCATTAGCATTTTTACAAAGTCGATTGGCAACTAAAATAGCACTTAATCCTGACGAGTCACAATAGCGACAGTTACTTAAGTCAAGTATAATATTCTTTTCTCCTTTTCCTGAGATTAAAACAAGTTCTGATTTTAAATTTGGAGCTACATTAGTATCCAATTTTTCTTCCATAACTTGAATTAAAGTATACTTTTCTAGTTTTTCAATCTTAAATTCCATAAAAATTAATTTTAAGTTAAACTAAAAAAACAACTATTCAGCCTTAGCATCTTTGTTTTCGTTTGTTTTTTTTGCTTCTTCTCTAGCATCCATTTCTGCTTTCTTCTCCGCTAATTCTTTCTTTTGCTCTTCTTCCATCTCACTTTTAAGCGAAGCTAATTCAGTAATATCTCCTAAAGTAGTTTTCTCTAAATTACTCTTTATTTTCTTAACTGCTTTTTTAGCTGCTGTTGCTTTTTGTTTTTTCTCTGCACCTTCAGCATCTTTTTTCACATCTTCAAAAACTCTACTGTGCGACAAGATAATCTTTTTTGATGACTTAGAAAATTCTATTATCTTAAATTCTAATTTCTCATCAACTTTAGCAGCACTTCCATCTTCTTTTACCAAATGTTTTGGAGTAACAAAACCCTCAACACCATAAGGCAATGCCACAACAGCTCCTTTTTCGAAGATATCGATAATAGTTCCTTCATGAATTGATCCTACAGTAAATACTGATTCAAATACATCCCAAGGATTTTCTTCTAATTGCTTGTGACCTAAGCTTAATCTTCTATTTTCTTTGTCTATTTCAAGAACAACCACCTCAATAGACTCTCCTATTGATGTAAATTCAGCTGGGTGCTTAATTTTCTTAGTCCAAGAAAGATCTGAAATATGAATCAATCCATCAACACCTTCCTCTATCTCAACAAATACTCCAAAGTTTGTAAAATTACGGACAGTCGCAGAATGCTTACTGTTTATTGTATAGTTATTATCTATATTACTCCAAGGATCTGTTTTAAGCTGCTTGATTCCTAGAGACATTTTTCTTTCTTCTCTATCTAAAGTCAATACCTGAGCCTCAACTTCATCTCCCACATTTAAGAATTCTTGAGCACTTCTTAAATGTTGTGACCAAGACATTTCCGAAACATGAATTAATCCTTCAACTCCAGGCTGAATTTCAACAAAAGCGCCATAATCAGCAAGAACTACAACTTTCCCTTTAACTGAATCACCAACTTTAAGCTCACTATTTAATGAATCCCATGGATGTGGAGTTAATTGTTTTAATCCTAATGCAATTCGTTTTTTATCATCATCAAAATCAAGAATTACAACATTTAATTTCTGATCTAACTCAACAATTTCTTCTGGATGATTTACTCGACCCCAAGATAAATCTGTAATATGAATTAATCCATCAACACCTCCAAGGTCGATAAATACACCATACGAAGTAATATTTTTAACAGTTCCTTCTAGAACCTGACCTTTTTCTAATTTAGCTATAATTTCTTTCTTTTGTTGTTCTAATTCCTCTTCGATAAGAGCTTTATGAGATACAACAACATTCTTAAATTCATGGTTAATTTTTACAACCTTGAATTCCATAGTTTTTTCTACGTAGATATCGTAATCACGAATAGGCTTAACATCAATTTGTGAACCAGGCAAGAATGCTTCAATTCCAAATACATCTACAATCATACCACCTTTAGTTCTACACTTAATGAACCCTTTAATAATTTCATCTTTCTCAAGAGCTTCATTTACACGATCCCAAGATCTTAATGCTCTTGCCTTTTTGTGAGAAAGCAATAATTGACCATCTTTGTCTTCTTGACTTTCTACATAAACTTCAACTTTATCCCCAACTTTTAATTCTGGGTTGTAACGAAATTCGTTTAAACTAACAACACCTTCTGATTTGTAACCAATATTAATTACAACTTCGCGCTTGTTTAATGAAACAACAGAACCATCAATTACTTCATTCTCTGTAATTGTTGATAATGTTTCATCATACATTTTCTCAAATTCTTCTCTAACTTTTGATTCTGCTACTTTTTTATCATCAGATAAATTATCCCAATCAAAATCATCTGACGGAGTTGCAAAATTCAAAATTGATTTTTCGTCTTTTACTTCAGTTTTCACTGTCTTTTCTTGTTCAAGATTACCTGTTTGTTCAACAGTTTTCTTTGCGTCTTGTTCAGTCATTTAAGTTAATTTAATTAATTTTAATAAGTTAGACATTATATTGTTTCACTATATAAGAGGTGCAAAAGTATAATTTTTTATTAAATTATTAATAATAAAGATACTAAAAAAAGAAAATATTATACTTTTCTCCTAAAAGACATCATATATAATAAGATAAGAACAATCTACTTTTTTTGTTTTCAAAAAAGTTTAGATTAAGGATATTTCTTATTATGTTCGTAAAAAATTACTTTTAGAATACATAACTAACACATAATACATGAACAAAATATTAGTTACTGGAGGAGCAGGATTTATTGGATCTCACTTATGCAAGAAACTTTTGGATAAAGGTAACGAAGTAATTTGTTTAGATAATTATTTTACAGGTTCAAAAAAAAACATTATTCATCTAACTAAAAACCCTTATTTTGAATTAATAAGACATGATATTACTACTCCTTATTTTATTGAGGTCGATCAGATATATAATCTAGCTTGCCCTGCTTCGCCAATTCATTACCAATACAATCCTATAAAAACAATAAAAACATCCGTTATGGGAGCCATAAACATGCTAGGCTTAGCTAAACGCATAAATGCTAAAATACTACAAGCATCAACGAGTGAAATATATGGAGATCCTCAAATCCATCCTCAGACTGAAGATTATTGGGGAAATGTAAATCCAATAGGATCTCGCTCATGCTATGACGAAGGTAAACGTTGTGCAGAATCTCTTTTTATGAATTATCATTACCAAAATAATGTTAAAATAAAAATTGCCCGCATTTTTAATACTTATGGACCGAACATGGATCTTTGTGATGGTAGAGTTGTATCGAATTTCATTATTCAAGCTCTAAAAAACGAAGATATAACTATTTACGGAAATGGAAAGCAAACCCGTAGCTTTTTATATGTAGATGATTTAATTGAAAGTTTAATTCGACTAATGAATACTGATAATTCTTTTACAGGTCCTATTAACATAGGAAATCCTAAAGAATATACCATATTAGAATTAGCAGAACAAATTATTCAACTAACAAAGTCTAAATCAAAAATAACATTTCACCCCTTACCCGAAGATGATCCTATGCAACGAAACCCTAACATTAACTTAGCTACAACAAAACTTAACAATTGGCAACCACAAACAAAACTCAGAGACGGTTTAATAAAAACCATAGACTATTTTAAAAATATTACTTAAGAATAATTTTTCTCTTAAATTACAAACTAAAATCAAATGAAAGGCATAATACTAGCAGGAGGCGCAGGAACCAGATTATATCCTATTACGAAAAGTATTTCAAAACAAATAATCCCCATTTATGACAAACCAATGATTTATTATCCTCTGTCTGTCTTAATGTTAAGCGGAATACAAGAAATCTTAATTATATCAACACCTAAAGATATCCATTTATATAAAGACCTTTTAGGAAGTGGGGAACAACTAGGTTTAAATTTAAGCTATGAGACACAACCTTCACCTGACGGATTAGCACAAGCATTTATCATTGGAGAAAAATTTATTGGAAAAGATAACGTTTCACTTATACTTGGCGACAACATTTATTATGGCTATGGCTTTACCCAAATATTAGAAAAAGCTGCAAATATAAAAGATGGAGCTACCGTTTTTGGGTATTATGTGAATGATCCAAACAGGTATGGCGTTGTTGAGTTTGACCCCAAAGGAAATGTAATTAGCATTGAAGAAAAACCCGAAAACCCAAAATCGAATTATGCTGTAACTGGATTATATTTTTATTCAAACGATGTTATAAAAAAAGCAAAAAAACTCAAACCGAGCAAAAGAGGCGAGCTCGAAATTACAGACTTAAATCGTCTGTATCTAAATGAAAATAGATTAAAAGTTGAGCTCTTAGGACGAGGATATGCCTGGCTTGATACAGGAACACACGACAGCTTATTACAAGCAGCAAATTATGTTTCAACTATAGAGCAACGTCAAGGATTAAAAATTGCATGTATCGAAGAAATTGCATACAAAAAAAGATTTATCTCCAAGAAACAATTAATTCAGTTAGGTACTGAATTAAAAAACAATCAATATGGTCAATATTTATTAAAAATTGCTAAAGATTAAGAAATGCAAATAACTAAAACCGATTTTCAAGATCTATTAATAATAAAACCTCAAGTATTTAAAGATTCTAGAGGCTATTTTTTCGAAAGCTTTAACAAAAACAAACTAACCAAATTCCTAAAAGATACTGAATTTGTTCAAGATAATCAATCAAAATCCACCCTTGGAACTATCCGTGGATTACACTACCAATTAGCACCTTATGCTCAAGCCAAATTAGTACGTGTACTGTCTGGGAAAATATACGATATAGTTCTTGATATAAGAAAAAAGTCTCCTACCTACGGAAAATATTTTGGAATAGAATTAAGCGAAGAAAACAACTTACAGTTATTTGTACCTAAAGGGTTTGCTCACGGATTTTCCGTACTAAGTCAATCTGCAACAGTTCTATACAAAACAGATGCGTTTTATTTCAAAAACGCCGAACGAGGAATCAACTTTAATGATTCATACTTAAAAATTGACTGGAAAATAAATACTGATAATGCTATAATATCACCCAAAGACAAAATATTACCTGAATTTAAAGAAGCTCAAAAAAATTTCAACTTTTAAAATTGAGAAATACAATTTAAATTCATACAGTAGATTATCCGAATTAGCCATAAACTTTCTGTAAATGAAGAAAATATTAATAACTGGAACGAACGGTCAATTAGGCTGCGAATTAAATCACTTGCACAAAGACAATTATAAAAATTGCACTTCTGAATTTAATTTTATATTTACAAATAAAAATTCTCTAGATATAACTAATTTCCAAAATCTAAAAACTCATCTTACTAAGAATAAATATGATTACATTATTAATTGTGCAGCATATACACAAGTTGACAAAGCCTGCTTTGATAAAGAACAAGCTTATTTAATAAACTCTGATAGCATCAATAAAATTATTAATCATATAACCGAAGAAACTAAATTCATACACATATCAACTGATTATGTTTTTGACGGCAATCACTACATCCCCTACAAAGAAGACAATATAACCAACCCAACATCTGTTTATGGGAAATCAAAATTAAAAGGCGAAGAATATGCTTTATCACACAACAATTCCATTATAATTCGTACATCATGGCTTTATTCAATTTATGGAAATAATTTTCCAAAGACAATGCTAAAATTATTTTGCGAAAAAAATCAAATTAATGTCGTTTCTGACCAGATCGGAACCCCAACCTACGCACGTGATTTAGCTAAGGTTATTATTGGCATTATTAAAAAATCTGAAGAGAACAGTACTTTCAATAGAGGAATATATCACTATTCTAACGAAGGTGCTTGTAGCTGGTATGACTTTGCTCTAACAATTGCAAAAAAAACAAACTCCAAATGTCATATAAATCCCATAGAAACAAAAGATTACCCAACCATAGCCAAACGTCCATTTTACAGCGTACTTAACAAAAATAAAATTAAAACAATATATAACATAGAAATTCCTCACTGGAGCGAAAGCTTAGATGAATTCCTAAAAGCAATAAAAGAATAAAATTAGCTCAATATATGACACAAGAATTATTAAATACAGTTAAACAAAAAGCTCAATCATGGCTTAACTCTGATATAGATCAAAACTCAAAACAAGAAATAAAATCACTTTTTAATAATACTCAAGAATTAATAGAATCGTTTTACAAAGATTTAGAATTTGGAACTGGGGGCTTACGAGGAATTATGGGAATTGGAACAAACAGAATCAATTCTTATACTATAGGAATGACGACTCAAGGTTTATGCAACTATCTTCTAAGGCAATTTCCAGACAAACAAGATATAAAAGTTGCTATTGCTTTTGATTCAAGAAACAACAGTCAGCTTTACGCAAAACAAACAGCCAGTGTTTTTTCCGCAAATGGAATCAAAGTATTTCTATTCGATGATTTACGACCTACTCCTGAACTTTCATTTACTATTCGACATTTAGGCTGCCAGAGCGGGGTGGTAATTACCGCATCCCACAATCCAAAAGAATACAATGGATACAAAGTATACTGGGAAGATGGAGGGCAAATTATTACACCTCATGACAAAAACATAATCGAAGAAGTACGTAAGATAAAAAATATCAATGAAATTAAATTCGACGAAAATTTAAAATTTGTTGAGATAATTGGAAATAAAATTGATAAAGAATACATAAATCAACTTACAGAACTATCTCTAAATCCAGATATTATCCAAGAACAAAAAAATTTTAAGATTGTCTATACTCCCATTCATGGTACCGGAACAAAATTAGTCCCCGATGCACTAAAGGCTTATGGATTCAAGAACATACATATTCTTAACGAACAAAAAGAACCAGATGGCAATTTCCCAACTGTAAAATCTCCTAATCCAGAAGAACCTGCAGCTCTTGAATTAGCAATAAATAAAGCTATTGAAATTGATGCTGATATTGTAATGGCTACAGATCCTGATGCAGACAGAGTTGGCGTAGCTATAAAAGACAATAACAATCAGTTTGTCTTATTAAACGGAAATCAAACAGCGACTCTACTAATTGATTATTTAATCACACAGTGGAATAACAAGCAAAAACTCACAGGTCATGAATATATTGTAAAAACAATTGTAACAACCGAACTATTAAGCGAAATAGCCAATAAATACAATATCGAATTAATTAACGTACTCACTGGATTTAAATATATTGCCGATATAATTAACCAAAATCATGGGAAGAAGAAATTCATTGGAGGAGGAGAAGAAAGCTACGGATACCTAGCAGGAGAATTTGTTCGAGATAAAGACGCAGTTATGTCATGTGCTCTAATTGCCGAAATTGCCGCATATATGAAAAGTCTAAATTCTTCATTGTATTATCGTTTAATTGAAATATACAAAGAATATGGATTTTATAAAGAAAAATTAATTTCAATTGTACGCAGAGGAAAATCTGGAGCCGAGGAGATACAACAAATAATGGATAATTTTAGAAATGCACCTCCGCGTTCTATTAACAACTCAACCATAATGCTTATTCATGATTTTGATAAACAAAAAACATTAGACCAAATAAGTCACCTACGATACAATATTGATTTACCTAAATCAAATGTTTTGCAATTCATACTACAAGACGGAAGCAAAATATCAATTCGCCCATCAGGAACTGAACCAAAAATAAAATTCTATATTAGTGTTAATGAAGAATTAAATAAAACTTGCGACTATGAAAAAATAAACACTCTACTCGAAAATCGAATACAAAAAATCATAGAATCCCTAAAAATTCAATAATGCATGACTGTTAAAGAAACAATATTCAAAATTAACACAAAACAATAAATCTACGCATGAAAACATATAGAAAAGAAATTTGGATCAATACGAATCAACGCCGGGAACTTATAAATGTAACCCCCACTATTAAACAAGAATTAATCAATAGTAATATTCAGGAAGGTCTTATACTCATTAATGCAATGCACATTACTTCAAGTGTTTTTATTAACGATGATGAATCAGGACTACATAACGATTTTGAGAAATGGCTCGAAAAATTAGCTCCAGAAAAACCACACTCTCAATACAAACACAATTATTCTGAAGATAATGCCGACGCTCATTTAAAACGCACAATCATGGGAAGAGAAGTTGTTGTAGCAATAACAGAAGGCAAACTTGATTTTGGACCTTGGGAACAAATTTTTTATGGAGAATTTGATGGAATGAGAAAAAAACGAATATTAATAAAAATAATAGGAGAATAATTTTTATCCTAGAATAAAAAACAACACAAACAATCTTAAAGAATCTCTAAAAATAAATTACTAATACAATTCTAAAAAATTATTAAATCAATATGTATATGTTTTTCTCACGTAATACATATACATTAAAAAACCGTCTTCTTCTAGGACGGCTTTTTAATCTTTCAAGCAAGTATCTTTATTGAATAGCTTCAGATAAATCACTACCAGCTTTAAACTTAACAACTTTTTTTGCAGGAATGTTAATTGGTTTTCCTGTTTGAGGGTTTCTTCCAGTTCTTGCTTCTCTTTTTGCTATAGAAAAAGAACCAAATCCAACTAAAGCAACTCTATCACCTTTTCTCAAAGAAGTAGTAGTACTAGAAATGAAAGCATCCAAAGCTTTTTTTGCATCAGCTTTTGTTAAATTAGCATTACCAGCAATTGCATCAATTAATTCTGCTTTGTTCATAATTAAATTTTTTTCGGGTTAGTAAAATAAATTTTTTAGCTTTATATACAAATATAGACTATTTATGATGTTTAGCAAATGATAGGTGGAAAAAAAACATATTAAATAGCTATTTTTTGTATTTTTCGTATATAAAAATACATTTTTATTAAAAACATAACAATCTATATATCTATTGATTAAAAAAAAAGCTTTATGTCCGCAATATTTTTTTATGAAAAATTTTGCCCGTGAAAAAATTAATTATACTTTTGCCCCCGGAGAAATGGCAGAGTGGTCGAATGCGGCGGTCTTGAAAACCGTTGTACCGCGAGGTACCGGGGGTTCGAATCCCTCTTTCTCCGCCAAAGCAAACAAAAATGTTTGCTTTTTTTGTATATCATAATATTACACAAAAACTTAACCTCCCAAGAAACGGTCATTGCTATATTGGTTGTTTAACAAAAATCCTTAGTTTTTATTTTGTATTATTTGTAGTTTTGTCGTCTATAAGATAAATAATAAATTATGTCAGTTCATCAGAAAATAAAAAGAGTTACTACCCACGTTTTACATGAAATGAAACTCAAGGGAGAAAAAATAGCAATGCTAACAGCTTATGATTACTCAATGGCTCGAATAGTTGATCAAGCAAATATTGATGTAATATTAGTTGGAGATTCTGCATCAAATGTAATGGCTGGAAATGAAACTACATTGCCTATAACTATGAATGAAATGATTTATCACGCAAAATCTGTTGTTCGTGGAGTAGATAGAGCTTTAGTCGTTGTTGATCTACCTTTTGGATCTTATCAAGGAAATTCAAAAGAAGCCTTAACCAATGCTATTCGAATGATGAAAGAAACAGGAGGGCATGCAGTAAAAATAGAAGGAGGAGGTGAAATCATTGAATCAGTACAAAGAATTCTCTCAGCAGGAATTCCTGTCATGGGACATTTAGGATTAACTTCTCAATCAATTCATAAATTTGGGACATATGTTGTTCGCGCTCGCGAGGATGATGAAGCTCAAAAATTAATAAACGATGCTCATAAATTACAAGATGCTGGATGTTTTGCTATTGTTCTTGAGAAGATTCCAGCAAAATTAGCAGCTCAAGTAGCCAAAGAGTTAACAATTCCAATTATTGGTATTGGAGCTGGACACGAAGTAGATGGTCAAGTACTCGTTTTACACGACATGCTAGGTATTACACAAGAATTTTCACCTCGATTTCTTCGCAGATATCATAATTTATGTGAAGAAATAAAGGGATCGGTAAAATCATATATCAATGATGTTAAAACTGTAGATTTCCCAAACGACAAAGAACAATACTAAACAAAGCAACTATATTAAAATTATATTCCAGATATCTAATCTGGAATATTTTTACTAGACACATACATGGAAATATTATTTGAAGATAATCACATAATAGCTATCAACAAAACAAACTCAGATATTGTACAAGGGGATAAAACTGGAGATACTCCTTTGTCTGAAAAAGTTAAAAAGTACATTAAAGGAAAATACAATAAACCTGGAGCTGTTTTTTTAGGAGTAACTCATCGATTAGATCGACCTGTTAGTGGAGCTATTATGTTTGCTCGCACCAGCAAATCCCTGTCTCGTTTAAACGAAATGTTTAAAAAGAAAGAAATAATAAAAACCTACTGGGCTATTGTTAAAGACAAACCTAAAAAAATAACTGACACTCTAGAACATTATATATACAGAGATCAGAAAAAAAATAAATCTTTTGCATCAGAAAAAGAAACCAAAGACTCAAAACATGCTAGTTTAACATATAAACTAATTGCTTCATCAGAAAATTATCATCTACTCGAAATCAACCTACACACAGGAAGACATCACCAAATACGGTGTCAACTTGCTAAAATAGGATGTCCCATAAAAGGAGATTTAAAATACGGATTTCCTCGATCAAATCCTGATGGAGGAATTAGTTTACATGCTAGAGAAATCAAATTTATTCATCCTGTAAAAAAAACAGAAACTACTATTACTGCAAATCCACCTGAGGACAATCTGTGGAAATACTTTTTATCAGTCGCAGACTGAAACAACGTATAATCTAAAACTTCAATTCGAATATTTTTAATATCCAAAAAATGTTCGAATTTTTTAGCTAACAAAAATAAGCTAAATTAGCCTTGAATTTAATTGTTAAAAAATGTTCGAATTTTTAAAAAAGCCATATCCATTTAACGACGATCTTAAATACAACAGTAAACTTATATTTTTTATAAGTATTGGGGTTTTAGTTTTTTTATATCTATTTCAACCATTGGATGTAAATTTACTGAATAATAAACAGCAATTTTATGTTGTAATTGGTCTAGGAGCAGTAACTTTCTTATCTCTCAGCCTAAACCTACTAATCCTACCTAGTCTGTTTCCTGAAATATTTATAAAACGCATATGGAACATAAAAAAAGAAATTTTATGGAATCTTTGGATTCTAACCACTATATCGGTTGGGTATTATTTATATTATAAATTTCTAGGAATCTTTCAAATTGATTTTAAAATGATTCTAGGCTTAATAATTATTGCCATAATACCAATAACAGGATTAATTATAGTAAATCGAAATAGGATCTTACGAGAAAACCTCCGGATGACCGAAGGAATTAATAGAAAATTACAAAATAATAAATCAATACAAGAAAA
>JAKSCO010000132.1 GCA_022360575.1 Bacteroidales bacterium
AAAAGAATATTTCAGTAACTTTATTTTCCATAATAAGCAGGATTTTATCGATTAAACATTTAACTTTTGTCAGTTTAAATTTAATCAAAATCTTGCTTATTTCTTTGAAAATCAATCAATGTTTTATTTCGAACTCAGGTTTTTAGACAATTTTATGATGTATTTCGACAGGTTGTCCGTCTTCTTCTAATGGCTTTTCTATTTCTTACACTGTCTCTTCGACTCCTTCAAGTATCGGAGCTATTCTTTCTTACGACTTAAGAGCTAACAAAAAGAGCTGATCTTTTCGGAACAGCTCTTTGGTTTTATTTTTTTAATTGCTTGCTTCGGCTCTACCGTGGCAATTTTTATATTTTTTCCCACTACCACAAGGACAAGGTTCGTTTCGTCCAACTTTCTTTTCGACCCTAACAGGTTCGGCTTTTTTTTGTTTATCCCCATTAGCATCGACACCTCCTTGATCGGGACGACTAGTTTTTAACTTGCTGTAGTCGGTTTTTCTTCGTTGTTCGGCTTCGCGTACTTCATCTGGATCTTGTAGAGGAATATGCCCTTTAACCAGAGTTGCAACAACATCTTTATTTACCTTAGTAATCATAGTTTTAAACAACTCGAATGATTCGAACTTATAGATTAATAAAGGATCTTTTTGTTCGTATGATGCAGCCTGTACCGATTGTTTTAAATCATCTAGTTCGCGAAGGTGTTCTTTCCACGATTCGTCAATATGAGCTAAAATAGCTGATTTTTGGTATGATTTAACAAGATCGCGTCCTTCAGTCTCGTATGATTTTTTTAAATTGGTTATTACTTGTAATGTTTTAGTACCGTCGCTTACCGGAACAACAATATTTTCGTATGTATGTCCACTTTTTTCGTAAACATCTTTTATTACTGGATAAGCTTGTTGTGCAATAGCCTGCTCTTTACGTTTGTAAGTTTCGATAACTAACTTAAATAATTCATCGGTTAAATCATTGAGGTTTCCTTTAAGAAAAACATCTTCGGAAAATGGAGGTTCAACCGAGAAAGTACGTAATAATTCGAATTTACATCCTTCGTAATCGCCACTATTTTGGTATTCAGAAACTATGTCTTCGCAAACATCCATCATCATGTTTGCAATATCAACACCTAAGCGTTCGCCATACAATGCGTGTTTACGTTTTTTGTAAATAACCTCGCGTTGCGAGTTCATTACATCATCATATTCGAGCAATCGTTTACGGATACCAAAGTTATTTTCTTCGACTTTCTTTTGAGCTCTTTCTATGGATTTCGAAATCATTGAATGCTGAATTACTTCACCTTCTTTTAGTCCTAATCGATCCATAATTCCGGCAATTCTATCTGATCCGAATAATCTCATTAAATCATCTTCGAGTGACACAAAAAACTGCGATGAACCAGGGTCCCCTTGACGCCCAGATCGTCCTCTTAACTGACGATCGACACGACGCGACTCGTGGCGTTCAGTACCTAAAATAGCTAATCCACCCGAATCTTTTACTTCGTTAGATAACTTAATGTCGGTACCACGACCAGCCATATTGGTAGCAATTGTTACATTTTTCGATTTTCCTGCTTCGGCAACAATATCAGCTTCGCGTTGATGTAATTTAGCATTAAGAACATTATGCTTAATACCTTTCATTTTAAGCATTCTGCTTAAAAGTTCAGAAATTTCTACCGAAGTAGTACCTACTAGTACAGGTCGTCCGGCTTTGGTTAATTCAACCACTTCGTTTGCAACAGCATTGTATTTTTCGCGTTTTGTTTTGTATACAAAATCTTCAAAATCGTTTCGTGCAATAGGTCGATTGGTTGGTATTACTACAACATCTAATTTATAGATATCCCAAAACTCGCCAGCTTCGGTTTCGGCAGTACCAGTCATTCCGGCTAATTTGTTATACATCCTAAAGTAGTTTTGTAATGTAATGGTAGCAAATGTTTGTGTTGCTGCCTCTACCTTAACTCTCTCTTTAGCTTCGATTGCCTGATGCAAGCCATCCGAGTATCTACGACCGTCCATTATACGTCCGGTTTGTTCATCTACAATTTTAACCTTATTATCGATTACAACATACTCAACATCTTTTTCGAATAATGAATAAGCTTTTAATAACTGATTTATGGTATGTACACGTTCGGATTTTATAGCAAAATCTTGTAGTAACTGATCTTTCTTAGTTAGTTTCTGTTGTTCGTTTAAATCTGATTTTTCCAATTCGGCAATTTCAGATCCAATATCGGGCAATATAAAGAAATTAGGATCTTCGGTTTTTGCAGTAATCAAATCAATACCTTTATCGGTAAGCTCTATCGAATTGTGTTGTTCGTCGATAATAAAATGTAAAGCATCGGTAACCTTATGCATATTCTTACTTTTATCTTGCATATAAAAGTTTTCGGTTTTTAGCATAAGAGATTTATTTCCTTCTTCGGACAATAACTTGATAAGAGCTTTGCTTTTAGGCAAACCTTTGTAAGCTTGCAATAGTAGGAACCCAGCTTTTTCGGTATTCTTATTATTAAGTTCTTTTCGAGCTTCGGCCAATACCTGATTCATAAATTTGCGTTGAGCTTCGGCCAGTACTTCTACTTTAGGTTTTAGCTCATCAAACAATTGAGTGTCGCCTCGTGGTATAGGTCCCGATATAATTAAAGGAGTTCGGGCATCATCAACTAATACGGAGTCAACCTCATCAACAATAGTATAATTATGCTTGCGTTGCACTAAATCCTCTGGATTGATAGCCATATTATCGCGCAAATAATCGAATCCAAATTCGTTATTTGTTCCGTATGTAATATCTGAATTGTATGCTTTACGACGACTTTCTGAATTAGGCTCATGTTTATCTATACAATCAACCGATAATCCATGAAACTGAAAAATAGGTCCCATCCATTCAGAGTCACGTTTAGCTAAATAATCATTAACAGTAACAACATGAACACCACGTCCGGTTAATGCATTTAAGAAAACAGGTAAAGTAGCAACTAATGTTTTTCCCTCACCAGTAGCCATCTCGGCAATTTTACCTTGATGCAAAACAACTCCACCAATAAGCTGAACGTCGTAATGTATCATATCCCATTTTATTTCATTTCCTCCTGCAATCCAGCTATTATAGTATTTTGCTTTGTTTGATGTTATTTCGATGTTCTCATAAGTAGCAGCTAAATCTTTATCAAAATCGTTAGCTGTAACTTCAACAAATTCATTTTCTTTAAATCTACGAGCTGTATCCTTTACAATTGAGAAAACAACAGGCAATACTTCATTTAATTTCTCTTCGAGTTTTTCATCAATTACTTTTTCAATCTCATCAATCTCGTCATAGTATTGTTCTTTTTCGAGAACATCTACATTATCATCGTTTGCTTTTTCTTTTAAGGCATTAATTTTATCAGTCTCTTCTTTAATAAATTCTTGTATCTCGCTTTTTACTGCTTCTGTCCTTGTTCTAAGCTCATCGTTTGATAAAACTTTAATGTTTTCATATTCTAGCTTTATCTTTTCTAAGAATGGAGCTATTTCTTTTAAATCCCGATCGGATTTATTTCCAAAGAATTTAGTTAGAAGACTATTTATAAGACTCATTATATTTATAGTTTTAAATTTTTATTCAGATAATCTACAAATGTAACATTTTAAGACTAATTATTATTGAAAACAAAATTAAAACTCTATAAAAAAGACTATCTCACCTAGAGTTCTGAAATTTCGTTATCGTTTATAAACAACAAAACCGAGATATAAAATCTCGGTTTTAATATATTTTTCTATATAAAAAATAACGGACTATACCGGAGCAATTTTCTCGGCCTGATATTCGCCATTAATTAATTTTTTATGAAC
Source organism: Bacteroidales bacterium (assembly GCA_022360575.1). Taxonomy (GTDB): domain Bacteria; phylum Bacteroidota; class Bacteroidia; order Bacteroidales; family UBA12077; genus UBA12077. Next base: position 3,869 of record JAKSCO010000132.1, read on the forward strand.
AGCTTTAAATGCATTAATAGTATATTCAACATCTTCTAAAGTATGCATTGCAGTAGGAATAAGTCTTAATAATAATTGTCCTTTTGGAATAACAGGATATACTACAATAGAACAAAAAACATTATAATTTTCTCTCAAATCCATTGTAATGTTTGTTCCTTCAGGGATGCTTCCTGATAAATAAACCGGAGTTACAGGCGACTCGGTTGCACCTAAGTTAAATCCAGCATCACGAAGACCTGACTGTAATGCATTAACAATTTTCCATAAGTTCTCTTTTAAATGCTTTTCGTTTTGTAAAAGCTCTAATCGTTTAAGCGATCCCATTACGATAGGCATCGGAAGCGATTTAGCAAAAGTCTGAGAACGCATATTGTATCTTAGAAAATTTACAACCTCTTCGCTCGAAGCAACAAAAGCGCCTATTCCGGCCATTGCTTTAGCAAAAGTAGCAAAGTACACATCGATACCATCTTGTACCCCTAAATGTTCGCCAGTTCCAGCTCCACTCTCGCCCATTGTACCAAAACCATGAGCATCATCGACAAGCAATCTGAAGTTAAATTTCTCTTTTAACTCTACGATTTCTTTTAATTTTCCAAGATCACCAGCCATACCAAAAACACCTTCGGTAATAACTAATATACCTCCACCAGTTTCTTGTGCACGTTTGGTTGCAAAACCAAGCATTTTTTCACATTTCTCGATATCGTTATGAGCAAAAACGAAACTTTTTCCTCCTTTGGCTTTATGAAGGAAAATTCCATCCATGATACAAGCATGCGACTCAGAATCGTATACAATAACATCATTTCTACTAACAAGAGTATCGATTATCGAAACCATTCCTTGATATCCAAAATTCAAAAGAAAGGCATCGTTTTTATTAACAAATTCGGCTAATTTATTTTCAAGTTCTTCGTGCTTACTAGTTTGCCCCGACATCATACGGGCTCCCATAGGGTATGCTAATCCATATTCTTTTGCTGCTTCAGCGTCTGTTTTTCTTACTTCGGGATGATTGGCTAAACCAATGTAATTATTTAAACTCCATGTTAGAACTTCTTTTCCTCTGAACTTCATCTTAGGATGAATATCACCTTCTAACTTAGGAAAGGTAAAATAACCATGTGCTTCTTTCATATGTTGACCTAATGGTCCCATACTCTTTTGTATCTTACTAAATATATCCACGATTTATGTTATTTTATTGGTACTAAATTTAAAGGTACAAAAGTAATTTTTTTTAAAAAATTAGCAAATTGATTAAAATAAATAAAATAATTTAGCCGTTTTAAACCATTAAAATTTTAGCATATTAAACTAAAGTTGTACATTTGCAAAATGTTAAAAAAGATGAGAAGATTTATACCAATATTGTTGCTGATACTTGCAGTTAGCTCGTGTAAATACGAGAAATTATTAAAGAGTAGAGATTATAAATTAAAATATAATAAGGCTCTTGAATATTATGCTCAGAAAGACTATACTAAGGCAGAAAACTTATTTGAGCAACTAAAACCTATATTACGTGGAACCAGACAAGCAGATACAGTATATTTTTATGCTGCTTATTGTAGTTTTAATCAAAAAAGTTATTTGTTAGCAGCTCACTATTTCGAAGAATTTAAGAAGTATTATGGCAATAGTCCTTTTGTAGAAGAAGCAGAATATATGAATGCATATAGTGTGTATAAACTATCACCCAGACCTAGTTTAGATCAAACATTCTCGAATCAGGCAATTGCTTTATTTGGCATATACTTGTCTCGTTATCCAAATTCGGGAAGAAGAGCAAAATGTGTAGAGATTGTTAATGAATTAAAAAATAAGTTGATCGAAAAATCTTATCAAACAGGTAAGTTATATTATAACTTAGGTGATTTTAGATCGGCTATCATTGCTTTAAATAGTAGTTTAGAAGAATTTCCTGAGACTAAATATCGAGAAGATATATTATTTTTAGTATTAAAATCAAAGTTTTTATTTGCCGAGGGAAGTATTACAAATAAACAAACTGAAAGATATCAATCGGCCATAGATGAATATTATGCTTTTTCGGGAGAGTTTCCTGAGAGTTCGAGAATAAAAGAAGCTAAAAAAATGTTTGATATCTCAAAATCAAAATTGAAAAATTAATTTTACATAAATTATAAGAGGATGGATTACAAAAAGACAAAAGCTCCTGCATCAACAGTTACTCGTAACTTGAATCATGTTGATAAACCAACCAACAATATTTACGAATCTGTTGCAATAGTTGCTAAAAGAGCAAATCAAATTGGAGGAGAGTTGAAGGAGGAGTTAAATCGTAAGTTAGAAGAATTTGCTTCTTATACTGATAATTTAGAAGAAGTCTTTGAAAATAGAGAACAAATCGAAATCTCAAAATTTTATGAAAGATTACCGAAACCTACCTTAATTGCAATGGAAGAGTTTCTTAATGATCAGGTTTATTTTAGAAAACCTGAAGCAGAGAAAGAATGATGATTAAAAATTAGCTTATGAGGCTAAAAGGAAAAAATATTTTATTAGGAATAACAGGGGGTATAGCGGCCTACAAGGCTGCTATTCTTATTAGGTTACTTGTGAAAGAGGGAGCCGAAGTAAAAGTAGTGATGACAAAGTTAGCTAAAGAGTTTATTACTCCTCTAACATTAGCTACACTTTCAAAGAATCCTATTTTAGTTGATTTCTTTGATCCTGAAAATGGACAATGGAATAGTCATGTTGATTTAGGAACATGGGCTGATTTGTATTTAATAGCTCCTACTACAGCAAATACAATGGGAAAAATGGCAAATGCTATTGCTGACAATTTATTAGTTACAAGTTATTTGTCAGCTAAATGTCAAGTAATGCTTGCTCCTGCTATGGACTTAGATATGTTTCAACATCCTGCGAATTTAAAAAATATCGAAACATTAAAATCGTACGGGAATATAGTTATTGAACCTGAAAGCGGAGAATTAGCCAGCGGTTTAGAAGGTAAAGGACGAATGGCTGAACCTGAAACCATTTTAAGTAATGTCGTTGAATTTTTTACTCAAAAAAAAAACTTAAATTCTAAAAAGATTCTAATTACAGCAGGGCCTACTTTTGAGCCCATAGATCCAGTTCGTTTTATTGGTAATTATAGCACTGGAAAAATGGGTTATGCAATAGCCGAAGAATTGGCAAATCAAGGAGCTCAGGTTATACTTGTTTCGGGACCTACGAATCTTGACATTAAATCACCACAAATAAAACGTATAAATGTGCATACAGCACAAGAAATGTACGAAACATCGATAAGCAAATTTCCAGATTGTGATGCAGCTATAATGACAGCTGCTGTAGCTGATTTTAGTCCTAAAGTTCGTTTTGAAGAAAAGGTGAAACGAGGAAAAGATGATTTACAAATAAAGCTAAAGCCCAATAGAGATATCGCTGCTGAATTAGGAAAAATAAAAAAAGAAAATCAACTCTTAGTTGGGTTTGCCTTAGAAACTAATAATGAAACTGAGAACGCTAAAAAGAAAATCAATACTAAAAATTTAGATTTTATCGTTCTTAATTCGTTAAACGATAAAGGAGCTGGCTTTGGCTGTGACACAAATAAAATTAGTATTATTGATAATGGTAGCAATAAAATTGATTTTGAATTAAAGTCAAAACACGAAGTAGCTGTGGATATTGTTGATGAATTAATTAAAAGACTGTAATTGTATATAAAAGTATCATGTTAAAGAAAATAGTATTTTTAGTAAGTTTGATAATTGGATGTATAAATATTTATGCGCAAGAATTACGATGTAATGTTCAAGTACGATCCGATCAAATACAAGGAACAAATAAGCAAGTTTTTCAAACTCTACAAAAAGCTATTTTCGAATTTATGAACAATACAGCTTGGACAAACCATGTATATAGTAATGAAGAACGAATAGATTGCAATATACAGATAACAGTGAAAGAGCACAGTGGGGATGAATTTAAAGGAAGCATTCAAATACAATCTCGACGTCCTACATTTAATACATCATATAATACTTCGATTATTAATTATAAAGATGAGAATTTTAAATTTAACTATGTAGAATTTGAGCCTTTAGAATTTAGTATTAATGAACATAGAGCAAATTTAACATCGGTTTTAGCTTATTATGCTTATATTATAATTGGTTTAGACTATGATACTTTTTCGATGCAAGGAGGAACAGAATATTTTCAGAAAGCAGAGAAAATTGTATCTAATGCATCTAATGCTGCCGAAAAAGGATGGAAAGCTTTTGAGAATCGCAAAAATAGATATTGGTTAGTTGAGAATATTTTAAATGACCGGTATAGAGGTTTACGTGAGTTTATGTATCGCTATCATCGTTTAGGTTTAGATGTAATGGAAAGTAAGCCTCAGAAAGGAAGAGAAGAAATAGCTTCGAGCTTAACTTTATTGCAGAAAATATACAGAGAGAAACCTGATCCATATTTGTTTCTTTATAATTTAATTTTAAATGTGAAATCAGATGAGCTTGTTAATGTTTTTTCTGAATCGTTTATGTCTGAAGCTGACCGTGTATACAAGATATTAGTTGAAATAGATCCAACCCACTCTGACAAGTACCGAAAAATTAAGGAAAAGAATAAAAATAGTTAGCAAGCTTTATATTGCAAGAGCAAATAATCTTTTTTTAGTAAGTTTGTACCAATAATCAGATTAAATTAATACTTATGCTTCAATCGCTGTGTATTCAAAATTATGCTTTAATTAATGAGTTAGAAATAGATTTTAACCGAGGATTGAATATAATTACCGGTGAAACAGGAGCAGGAAAATCAATTTTGCTTGGAGCTTTATCTCTAATATTAGGACAAAGAGCCGACACTTCGGTACTGAAAGATAAATCTAAAAAATGTTTTGTCGAAGCAGAGTTTTCAATCGATCGTTATAATATCAAAGATTTTTTTGTATCGAATGATATAGATTACGATAATGCAACTACTATAAGACGAGAAATAGCAAATAATGGAAAATCAAGAGCATTCATAAATGACACACCTGTTAATTTATCTGTTTTAAAAAGTTTAAGTGCAAAACTTATTGATATCCATTCGCAACACGAAAACCTATTGCTTGGTGTTGATACTTTTCAATTAGAACTTGTCGACTCTTTTGCTAATCATCAACAAATATTAGATCAATATAAAACGAAACTCGAAAAATACAGCACATTAAACTCAGAATATCGAAGTTTGATAAATAATGCTGACAAAGCAAAATCAGATCTAGACTATTTACAGTTTCAGTTTAAACAATTAGATGAACTTAATTTGGTAGAAGGAGAGCAAGTTGAGTTAGAAGCAGAATTAGAACAACTAACTCATGCCGAAGAAATAAAAATTAACTTAACAAAAAGTTCGAATCTTTTTTCGGGAGAAGAGATCGCTGTTATTAGCAATTTAAAAGAAATAAAAAATAATATTGATACTGTTTCGAAATATATAAAGCAGGGGGAAGAATTAAGCAATAGAATACAATCAACTTATATTGAGTTACAGGATATAAACTCAGAAATAGAACGAATAAACGAACATATTGAACATAATCCTGAACGCATGGAGCTTGTTAATGATAGATTAAATAATATTTATTCGTTGCAACAGAAACACAAGTTATCGACTGTTGAAGAACTAATTGCTTTAAAAGATGAGTTTGATCAAAAGATTAATCTGATAAATTCGTATGATTTTGAAACAGATAAACTGAAAGCAACTCTCGATAAGTTGAAAGTTGAATTATTAGATATTGCTCAGAAAATATCGACAGGACGAGAAAAGGTAATTCCTATGATTGAAAAGCGAATTGTTGAGCAATTGCAACTATTAGGAATTAAAAATGCTTCGTTTAAGGTAAACCAGGAACCTGTTGATGAATTTTTGCCTACAGGCACAGAATACATACAGTTTTTGTTTTCGGCCAATAAAAACACCAGCTTAGAAGAACTCTCGAAAGTAGCTTCAGGAGGAGAAATGTCTCGACTAATGTTAAGTATAAAAGCATTGTTTGTAGAAACAACTACCCTACCTACTATTATTTTCGATGAAATAGATACTGGAACTTCTGGTGAGATAGCCGATAAGATGGGAGCTATTATAAAACAAATATCAGGAAATATACAAGTAATAAACATAACACATTTACCACAAATAGCCAGTAAGGGTGATTATCATTATTTAGTTTACAAAGAAGATAATAGTGATACAACCAATACTCATATTAAGATATTAAACAAAAATGAACGAATAAACGAAATAGCAAAAATGCTCAGTGGCGAAGATTTATCTGATGCAGCTATTTTGAATGCAAAAGTTTTACTAGAAAAATAATAATCAATTTCGAAATAATTTTAATGAACATAAAACATACTTAATTGTAAGTTTTATGTAAAAAAACAAAATTAATTTATATGGCATTTAATTTATTAAAAGGTAAGAAAGGATTAATTTTTGGTGCACTAAACGATATGTCTATTGCATGGAAAGTAGCAGAAAAAGCTCACGAACAAGGAGCTGAAATTGTTTTAACCAATGCACCATTTGCTTTACGATTAGGAGATACAGATAAGTTGGCAGAAGCATGTAATTCGGTAGTAATTCCTGCTGATGCAACTAAAATTGAAGATATCGAGAATTTAATAGATAAAACAATGGAGCGTTTTGGTGGTAAATTTGATTTTATTTTACATTCGATAGGAATGTCACCGAACGTTAGGAAAGGTATAACTTACGACAATCTTAACTACGACTATTTTTTGAAAACTTTAGATGTTTCAGCTCTATCTTTTCATAAAATATTACAAGTTTCGCGTAAAAAAGATGCTTTAAATGATTGGGGATCTGTATTAGCATTATCGTATGTTGCAGCACAACGCACATTGTATGGATACAATGATATGGCTGATGCAAAATCGTTATTAGAGTCTATTGCTCGTAGTTTTGGATACATTTATGGTCGCGAAAAGAAAATTAGAATAAATACCATATCGCAATCACCAACACCTACTACTGCCGGAAAAGGTATTATGGGACTCGAAGATCTTATGGATTTCTCTAATCGTATGTCGCCATTAGGTAATGCTACTGCCGATGAGTGTGCCGATTATTGTATTGCAATGTTTTCGGATTTAACCAAAAAGATTACAATGCAAAACATTTTCCATGATGGAGGATTCTCTAGTATGGGTATGAGTCGACGAGCAATGGATGTATATAGTAAAAATCTAGATGCGCTCGAATTTAAAGATGTTACTCATAAGTTTAAGAAATAACAAAACAAACGAGGTGAACTTTAACTTTCACCTCGTTTTATTTTAAGGATACTTCGTTTCTGTAATTTATAGTCCTCTCTATATAAAATAATCCATTTGGTATTACTTATTTCAGGTCTTTTGCTCTAAATACTAAATCAGACGATTGCAATATTTTATTTTTCAGATTTAAAGGATAGTTGGGATGAGTGCTTAAAAAACGTTCGATTTCGTTGCAAGCCTCAATTGATGAATGTCCACTAAAAATTGCATCAAGCCATTGTTTTGGGAAAAAGATATCTCCAGTAGCTTGTAACTCTTCTAAAATTTCGAGCGAAGGATAAATGTATTTTATCGCTTTACTACTCCTAGTAGGATGATGCAAATAACGTAAAGCTTTGCCAACCCAAGGTTCCTTTTCTCTATTCTTTTCATCTTTTAAACTTTCAAAGAAAACATCAGGATTAGTTATTGCTTCGGATATAAATTTAAACTGTATTTTCTTCTCTGAATCGGTAATTCTTTTCTTTTGTGACGATATAATCATTGTTCTTTCGTCTTGCGATTTTACAGCCAATTCAAGAGCAATCTTAGTAAAATCTCTTTCGGATAAATGTAGACCTTTAATTACTGTTGTTTTATTCCAAATATTTAGTAACTGTATCAATCCTTTATTGCTGATGACAACGTTATAATATGCTTTAAATAAAGAAGCTTTTATACTTATGTTTTTGCTACGATTCATCTTATCCCAAAGTAAATTTTCGATATCAATTGACACTTTTTTTCGAGTATCGTTTGATAAAAATCTCCAGTAAATTGTTTTGATATACCCTAAAACAAGATTCACATTTTGAGCATTGGTCTCAATTGCTACAGACTCAATATAAGTATTAAAAAGATCTAGTGGCTTAAGATTATTATTCATTAAATTTTCCCACAAACAGATATATGCAGCACATCGATTTACTGGGTTTTCTAATTTAGAAGCTTTTTGCAATAAATTAATTTTCGACAACGAATCTAACTCGAAATAACCATAAGCTAACCCATCCGAATTGTATAAAACATAATTGGGTTTCTCGTTAAAATTAATATTTGTGTGTTGTTTATTTAATGTTTGTTTTTGTCGATTTGCACTGTTATTGTTAAAGCTGGTAATTTGCATATCTTGTGTCCATAATCGATTTTTCGACTTTGGATCGTTTTGTTTTATAGTAACACCCGATAATTGATTGTCCGAATTGTATTCTGGAAAAACTGAATAATACGGCATTTCGGATTCGTAAACCCAAGCATGACTCCATTGATTTAGGTTCTGTTGAGTTTTTGAGTCGAGAATATCAATTAAATCATCCCAAGTAGCATTAGAATACATATTTTGTGATAAATATTCATGTATGCCTTCTTGTAGTTTATTTTCACCTATAATATTTTCGAGATGAGACATAACAATTGGTGCTTTATGATAAATA
>JAKSCO010000103.1 GCA_022360575.1 Bacteroidales bacterium
AAGCTCAATAAACAATTTCTCTTTAACCGGATTCGGATACATCTTAATTCCTGACTTGTGCAACGAGTTTACACCAACAGTCAAAATCCTAATAGATACTTCTTTCTCTGCTGCAGAATATTCATCATTCCCTTCTTGCAAGGCTTTTACTACAAGAACTCCTTTTTTAGTTGGGGTTAAAACATTCCCCTCTAATGTTGCTTTACCCGAAACTATTTTATACTTAACTCCCAATTTCGATGATGCTTTTGCTTTTAAAACAATCTTATCGTTTACCCTTGCTGTATCTGCTAACTCGAAAGTAATTGTCTGATTACGCTTACTTACTTTTATTTTTACTTCTTTTTCTACCGCACAATATTCATAGTTCCCTTCTTGCAAAGCTTTTACTACAAGAACTCCTTCTTTAGTTGGGGTTAAAATATTCCCCTCTAATGTTGCATTACCCGAAACAATATTATATTCAACATCCAGTTTCGATGATGTTTTTGCATTTAATACAATCTTATCGTTTACTTTTGCTGTTTCGGCTAACTCGAAAGTAATTGTTTGAGAGTTTTTTATTGTAATATAATTTGTTTGTAATTCTAAACCTTTAAACTCATCATTTTTCATTTTACAATAATACGATCCAAGTTGAAGAAATTTAAATTTCCCTTCTGCTGTTTGTTTTACAAAATTCTCGTCAACCTTAGTATAATCTTTAGTGTTATACCACACAAACGATGTTTTATTATTATTAAATATACACTCGTTGCTATAGTCTATTTCAAAACCTACTTTCTCAGTTATTTCATCATATATATTATCTTGCGCATTATAATCCCAAGTACAATTTGTCGGCAAATTCGATTTTATTTTCCATAATTCAGAAATTTTTAATTTATTATACTTACAATTCAATGCAGTCAATTTGGTATTTTTCGAAATATCTAATTGTGTTAAGTCATTCGAACTACAATTTAAAATAGTCAATTTCAAATTCTTCGAAATATCTAATTGCTTAAGATTATTATAATGACAATCTAATTCTGTTATATTAGTAAAATGTTCTATACCTGTTAAATCTGAAATCTCACTACTATATACTTTAATTTTTCCTTTATAATCTTTTGCTTCACTTTCTTGAATTTCATTATCAGCATTGGCATTAATTTGTTTCTGCTTAATTAGAATTCTTTTAAAATTCTTATCTGGAATATTTATATTTTTTTGATTTGGAATAGTAATTCCTACAATATTAGTTTTTAATGTTAAATCCGAAAATTCTGGATTTGTTATTTCGCAATAATAAGCTCCTTGTTTTTTTATTTTAAACTTTCCGTGAGTTTCCGCTATAGGTTCAATAATATTTACATCATCAACTAACTCATCAAAAATATTATACCAAGTATATGTTGTCTTTTTATTATTTATTAAAGCTTCTGACGAATAGTCAACCTCAAAAGCTTCGGTTTTAAAAATTTCGTCGAAA
>JAKSCO010000144.1 GCA_022360575.1 Bacteroidales bacterium
AGATAACGAACTACTAGCTCAGTTTAAAGCTGTTGAACAACTTGACAATAAAGATAAATCGACTATTAAGGATATTATCGATGCTTTTGTTAAAAGAAGTAAACTTAAAAATATTGCTGCTTTATAATTTATTATAAACTATATACAAATCAATAAAGCCTGGACTTGCCAGGCTTTTTTAGTATTATACCTCTTATGTTGTAGTCTATAGACTACTCTTTATCTACAGCGAAGTCGGAGACTTCACTGAGCGGGGGTTGATGGGAATACATCCTGCGCATATTTCGAGATATGAACGTAACCAAACAGTACCATCTATTGATGTGGTTAAAAAGTTTGCTGATTTATTAGAGGTAACTACTGATATGTTGGTTTACGGAGGAGAAAATGAAAAGGCTAAAGATAAAATCACCGACAACGAACTATTGACTATGTTTTCGAAAGCTCAAACATTAAGCGAGGAAGATCGCAAATGTGTTAAATCTTTCTTAAAAGCCTTTTTGTTTCAAAAGGATATGCAAAAACAATTAGCATAAACAGTAAAAGCCTAGCGTTTTGCTAGGCTTTTACTGTTTATTATACCTCTTATGTTGTAGTTTATAAACTACTTATTATCTACGACAAAGTCAGAGACTTTGCCGAGCGGGGGAATCTTTTAGCTTAAATTCATAATATTTTCCTTTAAGCAAAATAATAAATTTTCTATAGTAGTATCGTATTCATAAAGCTTAATAAATTCATGCCCTTTAAGGTCATAAATTACAGATTCCATATTCATATCATATGTTTCTTTTATAATGCCATAAGTAAATTTTGCTTCACTCATTTCTTTTAACTCAAAACAAAACCCACCAAAATATTGATCAGAAAAATCTATAATTAGATAAACTGGTCTATCTTGCACTGACTGTTGAATAACACTTTGCCATTTTTCAAGTATTTTTTGTAAGCAAATTAAAATATCATCTGAACCATTAGCATCATTCTTTAAATAATAACTATCAATATCCAAAGTATCCTTTACATCACGTAATTTTATCCGAATATCATAATGAAGTGTATTATCCGGCAAATATTCAATTTCAAACAATTTTTCCATTTTTTAATTAGTTGGGAATGCTGTTATTACCTCTTCTGTTCCTTTCTTTACAGATATTAAAAGACTTTTTAAGTCAGCTCCAGAACCTGCCGAACCACCTTCAAAACCAATAACCTTTTTCATATTAACTTTAAAAGATTCATATACTTGCCCATGCGGACCAGAACGCAACGAACGAGTAATCCCATCAATCGTTTCTGATTGTCCTATCTGCAATGCTTTATCCCATTTTTTAGGATCAACAGACTTTACAATACTCCATGCTTCATCAATTGTTCCAAAAACATCATCAACTTTAAATACACTATGCAAACCGGGTCTTTTAACAAGATTAAACGTATGCTCTAATACATGAGAAAGTCTATTCCCATGACGACTCCCCAATCCATACATTAACCCCTTATTGGATATCAAAAACTTACCTGTTTGTGCTGCAACCAACTTTAAACCAGTTTTTGCAAATAACGTTTGAGGAGAAGATCCAGGATAAGCAACAGACAAAATTTGTAATAAACCAAGCCCTCCATTTGCAGCACTAGACCAAAATCCGTTACTAAATTGTTGTGTAATGTCTCGCTCTTGCTTTTTAAACTCAAACATTTCGGCTAATTGCTCGTTAGTGATATTAGAACCTAACTCAACACCTTGTTCTCTTAACATTTTTCGATGGATACTACCAAGCCGATCATTACTCATAAATAACTCCATTGTCGTCAGCATTGCATCACCAACAGCTTCATATATCCCCCAAGCTGTATTGGCCGTAAGCGCAGCTGTTTTAAATTCTGGACTATCAAAAAATGGGTCATGTTCTTCTAATCCATCCCTATCAATATAAGAAATAGGTTTATTCCCCGCATACTGGTAGGGTGTGTAGTAAGGATATTTAAACTGCAACGGATCGACACTAACAAATCGGGCAATTTGTGCGGCATAATATCGGGCTCCATAATAATACAAGCCTGTTTCTTCGTCGCGCTCTTTGCCCACGTATTTGTAGCGTTTTTGCGAGACTTCGGTTTGGTTACGCCCACTACGATAGCTTGTTGTTCCGAAAGGATGATACTCTTCGTACGAAATAATTTGTCCTTGTGTGTCGAGTTCTAAACTGGCACTACCCAAATGGTTGTCGTACTGGTATCGGATGGTTGTAGCACTTTCGGGTTTGTTATTTGCAGTCCCTTCGGCTCCGTTCAGGGAACTGCTTGTGGAGCTACCAGTAATACGGGTTTCGATTAAGGCAATTTTTTTATTATCATCGCTTACATGAACTGTTTTTCTTTCGAAATCAACTTTATTGCTTGTCGTTTTTCGATACAACTCGTAATCGCCCAAATAAAAGCGTTCTTCTAAAACATTTCCTTTTTTTACAACTTTACGCGTACGATTGCCTTGGGTATCGTAAATATAATAGGCTTTGTTGCCATCAGAGTTTAACTCGA
>JAKSCO010000350.1 GCA_022360575.1 Bacteroidales bacterium
AATTTATAAGTTTCGATGTTTAATTATTTAATATCAAATCTTTGCCAAATCGATAAATATTGTATTTTTGATATTAATTAATCTAAAAATCAGTCAAAAAATGAGTGTTCTTGTAAATAAAAATTCAAAAGTAATAGTTCAAGGTTATACCGGTAGCGAAAGTACTTTTCATGCACAACAAATGATTGAATACGGAACAAACATTGTCGGAGGAGTAACTCCGGGCAAAGGAGGTCAATTGCACATCGGAAAACCTATATTTAATACAGTTAGCCAGGCAGTCGAAGCAACAAATGCCGATGTGTCTATTATATTTGTTCCTCCAGCATTTTCGGCCGATGCTATTATGGAAGCTGCCGATGCCGGAATAAAAGTTATTGTAACAATTACCGAAGGTATCCCTACTTCAGATATGATAAAAGTTAAAGAATTTCTGAAAGATAAAAATTGCCAGATGATTGGACCCAATTGCCCCGGAATCATCACCCCCGGCGAAACCAAGGTAGGTATTATGCCCGGGTTTATTCATAAAAAAGGATCAATCGGTATTGTGTCACGATCAGGAACACTAACTTACGAAGCTGTAGATCAAATTACGAAAATCGGATTAGGGCAATCAACATGCATCGGAATAGGAGGCGACCCAATTATAGGTACAACAACTCTCGACGCTGTAAAATTATTAATGAACGACGACGAAACCGAAGGAATAGTACTTATTGGCGAAATTGGAGGCGAAATGGAATCTGAAGCAGCCCTTTGGATTAAAGAAAACGGAACCAAACCTGTTGTTGGTTTTATTGCCGGACAAACAGCCCCCAAAGGCCGACGAATGGGACATGCCGGTGCTATTATTGGAGGTAAAAACGATACCGCTGATGCTAAAATGAAAATTATGACCGAATGTGGTATTTGTGTGGTTAAATCACCTGCCGATATCGGGAAAAAAATGTACGAAATGCTCAAAAAATAAAGCTATTCTTTATATGTTTGTAAAATATAATTCTAATCTCTAATATTTTACATAAAAAATTACCCGATGACTAAGAACTGGGCAAACAAAACCATAGTTATTGCCGAAGACGAACAAATAAATTATCTGTTTTTAAAAGCCGTCTTAAAACCTACTCAGGCCAAAATAATTTGGACAAAAACAGGACACGAAACTATCGACATCTGTAAATTTAACAATGTCGATATTGTTTTGATGGATATCAAAATGCCCGATTTAAACGGCTTAGATGCAACCATTATTATCAAAAAAACCCAACCCAATCTTCCTATCATAGCACAAACAGCATATGCCTTATCCGAAGACAAAGAAGATAGCCTCAAAGCCGGATGCTGTGCTCATATTTCGAAACCCATAAAACCGAATAATTTATTAAACCTCATATCAGAATATATCAACTAAATAACAATTAATATTTTTCCCGAAACCATTGCGCAATCAAATAAACATCCTAAAAACAAGCCTGTAGGCAAGTGTTTGCAAAATGTTTTTACCCTCATTTTGATGTTCTTTTGGTATTAAGCATTTCTAATCTATCTTTGCAGCTTTAATAAAAAAGTATGACAAAGTCGATTCAATCTAATATTTCTAAACTCTACCTGATAAAAATAGCCAAATGGTTTATGCTTTTTATGCCATTTATGATTCCTTTTTATCAAGACAATGGTCTTTCTTTAAGCGAAATCTCAATTTTAAAGGCAATCTATTCTGTAGCTATTGTTGTTTTAGAAATACCATCGGGTTATTTGGCCGATGTTTTGGGTCGTAAAAAAACTCTTGTCATAGGTTCGATTCTCGGATTTTTAGGCTTTTTTACCTATAGCATATCATTTGGTTTTATAGGTTTCTTAATTGCCGAAATCATTTTGGGATTTGGACAAAGCCTCATATCAGGAGCCGACTCGGCTATGTTGTACGATACTCTCGAAGATCTTAATCGCAAAAACGAATATTCAAAATACGAAGGACGTGTTATTTCAATAGGTAATTTAGCCGAAACAATAGCAGGTATTTTAGGAGGTTTGCTTGTTGGTATCAGTCTGCGATTTCCGTATATAGCACAAACAGTAGTTGCTTTTATTGCTGTTCCGGCATCTTTAACTCTTATCGAGCCATTGCACAAAACCGAATCAATAAATTTTGGATTCAAACACATTCTTAAAATAGTAAAATACTCTTTATACGATAATAAAGACTTACGCTGGAATATATTTCATTCGTCAATTATCGGAGCAGCAACTTTAACCATGGCCACCTTAATTGTTCAACCTTACCTGTTGTCTTTAAAAATTCCTTTGTTTTACTTCGGAATTATCTGGCCTGCTTTAAATATAACCGTTGGTATTGTTGCTTTGTATGCTCATAAAATCGAAAAGAAAATTAATCGCAACTATTCATTACTATTAATTTCCTTATTTATTCCTTTGGGGTATTTAGGTTTAAGCTGGACTTTTTCTTATTGGGGTTTAGTTGTATTAATGGTTTTTTATATTTTCAGAGGATTTGCAACACCCATACTTAAAGATTACATCAATCAATTTTGCACATCCAATATCAGAGCCACAGTATTATCTGTTCGCAATTTTGTGATTCGTATATTTTTCGCAATCATAGGGCCTTTTATTGGTTGGCAAATAGAAAAATTTAGCCTCAAAAATGCTTTGTTATTATCTGGGCTCATATTTTTATTCTTTGCCAGTATCACTTTTATTTTCCAAATCCGAAATTCGAAAACAAAATAAGCATATCAATCAATTAATTTTATAGGCTGATTGTTATCGTCAACTGCAGCAAAAAAGAAACTTCCTTCTACAGCTAGCTTTCTTTCTTCGCTATATTTTTGCTCAATATATACCTCAACTTTTATCTCTAATTTTACACTTCCATATTTTTCTACAGTCCCTATTAGTTCTACTATAGTACCATAAGGAATAGGATTTTTAAAATTAATTTTACCAGTCGATATCGTTACTAATTTCTTTCTACAAAAGCGTGTTGCTGTTATATACGATATTTCGTCCATCCATTGCAATGCCACACCTCCAAATAAAGTATTGTGATCGTTTACTAAACTCTTAAATACTATTTTAGCCTGCCTTGTTTCTGATTTCTTTATTCGCTCTTCCATTGTCTAAAATTTTTACAAATATATTTAAAAAAAACTTGCATTATGAACATAAGTTCATAACTTTGTTCCGACAAATAAAAATTAAGCATCATGCCTCGACCCAAAAACAATAGAATTGTATACGAACCTCCGGTTTTTAGCAATTTTAAACCTGTAGGAATAAAAGGAATTGCTTTAGGTGTAGTTCAATTAAGTTTAGACGAATTCGAAGCTTTTAGGTTGGCCGATAGAATGGGGTTATCACACGAAGAAGCAGCCGAAGAAATGGAAATATCGCGTCCTACATTCTCTCGTTTAATTGATAAAGCCAGAAAGAAAATCGCCGAATTTATTATCGAAGGTAAAATGCTTAGTGTCGAAGGTGGGAATATTCATTTTAGAAATAATATTATTAAATGCCAAGGTTGTGGACATATGTTCAGAATTAAGTTCGATGATACCATAGAAAAATGTCCTTCGTGTAATTCGCAGAACTTACTGAACTTAGCTGGTGGGTTTGGACATGGCAAATGTTGTAATCTTAGAAATCAAAAAAGAGGAGGTAATAATGCCCAGAATGAATCAAACAGGCCCTAATGGACTCGGACCAAAAACCGGAAAAGGCATGGGAGTATGCCGAAATCGAAATACTGAATTACAAAAACAACCAAACTCAGGGTTTTTTCGCCGAAATCGAAGATGGCGAAATCAGGAAAACCCTCAAGAATTGAAAAAACAAGAAATTCAGCAAGAAATTAATAGTCTTAAAAATCACTTAATACTTTTAGAGGATCAACTCGAAAAATTAACTTAAAACAGTGGTTTTTCAAAAGGTCATTAGCAATTATAGTTTTAGTTTGGTTTAGTGTTTTGAATTAGCTAATGACCTTTCTTTTAATTTGTCGAACTATTAGAAAAAATATAAACAATAAATACATAATTAAATAAAATTTTAAAATCATAAACACATGAAAAAGAAATTTGCAATACCTACTTTAAACGAAAAATTAACAGCTCATTTCGGTCATTGCGAAAAATTTGCAATACTTGATGTTGAAGATAACAATATCGTTAACGAAGAATTTTTAGTGCCTCCAGTTCACCAGCCAGGTGTTTATCCTAAATTCCTAGCCGATCAGGGTGTGCATGTAATTATTGCTGGCGGAATGGGTCAAAAAGCTCAAGATTTATTTGCAAACAACAACATAGAGGTTTGTATGGGTGTTCAAGAAGGGACTCCTGCACAATTGGTTACAAACTATTTAAACAGCGAATTAAAAACAGGTCACAATCTTTGCGATCATTAATTCATTAAACTTCTCAATAAAACCTAGCCCTGCATAAAATATCGTGCATTACATGTTATTTTATCGGGGTAACTTTTTTAGCATAACACATTAAGAGAAACTCATAATACAAATTCAATTAAGATTTGGATTATAAGTCTTTCTGATCAATTTACTTCACAATAGGGAATATAGAAGTTAACTAAATAATAACAAAAAACACAAACAGATGAAAATTGCCATTGCAAGCGGAAAAGGTGGCACAGGAAAAACTACCTTGTCTACAAATTTAGCTGCTTTTTTTGCCGAAAACGAAGAGCTTGTTCTTGTAGATTTAGATGTTGAAGAACCTAACTCAGGTTTATTTATCAAAGGAGATGCAGTAAAAACCGAAGAAAAGTATAAAATGATTCCTCAATGGAATCAAGACTCTTGTACATTATGCGGAAAATGTCAACAAAATTGTAATTTCCATGCTGTTATTTTCTTAAAAACTCAGGTCTTAGTATTTCCCGAACTGTGTCATAGCTGTTATGCATGTTCCGAATTATGTCCTACAGGAGCTTTACCTATGGTAGCTCAACGAATGGGGCAATTAAAACAAATAAAAAAAGAAAAACTTAATTTTATCGAAAGTCGTCTTGATATAGGACAAGAGCAAGCTGTACCTTTAATTGGGCAAACTCTCGAATATATCGATCAAAACTTCCCTAAAGAAACGATTAAACTCCTCGATTCGCCTCCCGGAACTTCGTGTCCTGTAATTGAAGCAACCAAAGATGCCGACTTTATAATTTTGGTTACCGAACCAACTCCTTTCGGAATGCACGATCTAAGATTAGCTATCGAAACAATGCAGAGTTTAAATAAAGAATTTGGTGTTGTTATTAATAGAGATGGTATTGGAACAAACGATATCGATAACTATTGTACCGAAAACAATATTCCTATTTTGGCTCGAATACCTAACAGCAAAAAATTAGCCGAAATATATTCGAAAGGAGAACTTACATATAAGAAGTTTCCTGCATTCGAAAACGAATTACAAAAAATAAAAACCTATATCACTAACTTAAAAATATCATAAACAAATAAGAATCGAGACTTATTTGTTCGAAACAATTATAAACAGATGAAAGAAATTGTTGTTATCTCGGGAAAAGGAGGAACAGGAAAAACTTCGGTTACTGCTTCATTAGCTGTTTTAGCTAATAAAGATGCTGTAATTGCCGATTGCGATGTTGATGCTGCTGATATGCATTTGTTGACAAAACCTGAAGTTCAGAAATCTGAGAGCTTTTTTAGCGGATTATTAGCTCAAATAAAATCCGATTTATGTATCAATTGTGGTTTATGCGTCGAAACTTGTAGGTTTAATGCTATTTCTGTAAAAAACGATAAATATTCGGTAGCACCATTAAATTGCGAAGGATGTGGATATTGCGAGAAAGTATGTCCGCAAAAAGCAATTGTTATGCACGAACAAAATATTGGGAATTGGTTTATATCAAAAACAAAAATGAGCAATATTCTTGTACATGCAAAGCTTGGTATTGGAGCCGAAAATTCAGGAAAACTTGTAGCTAAAGTAAAAAACGAAGCTAAGAAAATAGCTCAAGAGCAAAATCTAAAATACATTATTGTTGATGGTTCGCCAGGAATTGGATGCCCTGTAGTGTCGTCTTTATCAGGAGCTAATTATGTAGTGTTAGTTACAGAGCCATCTATATCGGGATTGCACGACCTGAAACGAGTATACGAATTGGTAAAGAAATTTCAGATTAAAGCTGGTTGCATAATAAATAAACACGATATTAATCCTGAAATCACAAACAATATATTGAATTATCTCGATAGCGAAGGAATCGATTATATTAATAGCTTGCCTTACAACGAGAACTTTACAAAAGCAATGCTTCAAGGAAAAACTATCGTAGAATACAATGATCCCGAAATGAAAGAATTAATCTACAATACTTGGGGAAAAATTACATCTACCGAACATTTGAAATAGATATTAATAAATTAAATACGGTTATAAATAATAAAAATAAAAACAGATGAAAATAGCATTTACAAGCAAAGGAACTGATTGGGAATCAAAAATGGATCCTCGATTCGGAAGAACAGAATATATCTTAGTTTACGATGATGAAAAAGATGAATTTACTCATTTCGACAATAGAGATATCGAAAACGAAGCCCATGGAGCCGGACCTAAAACATCTCAAAAATTATTCGAGATGGAGCCTCAGGTTCTAATTACAGGAAATGGCCCAGGAGGAAATGCAGCTCAGGTATTAGAGAAAGCCGGAATAGAAATTTTTATTGGTGCTGGAGAAATGAGTGTTAAAGAAGCTTACCAATCGTTTATCGACAAAGCTTTGAAGAGATTTAATTAAGCACGAGGTTGATACGAAAATCATCTTACACTATAAAAAACATGAATCAGAAATAAAAGAATATTTTAAAAACAACACTAACATTTCTGATATACTAATACAAAACAAGGAGCTAAAATTAAGTTAGCTCCTTGTTTTTTTATACTGAGTTATTTCTTTTTAAGCTCTTAGCTTTATTTTATTAGCAATTACCTTTTTTACTTCAGAGGTGATTTTCTCGAACGATAAATTTTTAGGATAAATAGGTTCTAAATACTTAACCTGAATCTGAGCAAAAGGCTTCGGAAACTTCGATCCTGTAGGTAATGCATTGTATGCTCCCGAAATAGCAACAGGTACCACCGGAACATTCAATTCTTTACTTAAAATTGCAAATGTTTTTTTAAAATCACCTAAAGCACCAGTTAACGAACGTGTTCCTTCTGGGAATATTATTACTTTTTTCTTTTGCTTTAATACTTCGGCCAACTTTTGTATAGATTCTTTTACATCATTATTAATATCCATTACAATAACATTGTTGCGGTTAGCCATAAACCTCAGAAACTTATTCTTGATGTGCTTTTTCTTTGCATAAAAATACGATTCTTTTATGATTCGTTTTTTCATCGATGCTGTAACAAACAGTCCATCTAAATAACTCTGATGATTAGGAGCAATAATTGCCGGTCCATCGGGTATATTATCTAAACCTGTACTCGAAAATTTGAAATATACTTTAAAGACATTTCGAAAAGATTTTATCAAGAATGTTTGCGTAGGCCATGTTTTGGGTAATTTTAGATGTATTTTTTCCTTTAACACTTCAGCCCAATTAAAATTTTCTATTTTCTGAAATACTTTGTTTTCACGAATATGATCAACCATTTTTCGTATCGAAGGGAAATTTAACAATTTATCTTCTTCGATTTTTACTCCAAAAGTTTTTTCTATAAAATCAATCAATGAAATTTTACCTAGCGAGTCCATTGCAATGTCAAACTCCAAATGATCTTCGGCCGATATTGTCATATCTACTTCGTTTTCGATAAATGACTTTATTACACGGTACTCTTTACTATCGGGTTCTTCTGCTTTATTTATTTTTCTCACAGGTTTATCAACCATTTCTGATAGTTTAAATCGCTGTATTTTCCCTAAACGAGTCCTTGGAATATCTTCTTTTATCAACGAAAATTTCATAATTCGCTTATACGAAGTAAGCTCTTTGTTTAAGTCAGGGATAATTGTTTCTTTAAAGAATAAATTAGGATCTTTTATTTCGTCGGTAGCTAATTTATTGTACTCAGGAAAGATTAGTGCATGTAAAAAATCTTTATTCATAAATACAGCAGCTTCTTTTACACAGGGTATTTTTTCTAGTTTTTCTTCTAGCTCAACAGGATTAATATTTTTCCCATTTGGCAAAACAATAATCTCCTTTTTTCTACCTGTAATGTATAAAAATCCGTCTTTATCAATCCTACCCAAATCGCCTGTATGTAACCATCCGTCTTTTAATACTTCGGCGGTTTCGTCAGGTCGGTTGTAATAACCTTCCATTATATTTGCTCCTTTGGCAACAATTTCTCCGTCGCGCAATTCTAATTCCATAGATGGCAAAGCTTGTCCTACAGATCCTTGTTTTCGGTTGTTAGGGCGCGGAAAAGTTATCATAGGCGAAGCTTCGGTCATTCCGTAACCTTCTAGCACATTAAATCCTAGTGTTTCGAAAAATGTTGCAACATCTTGATTTAAAGCAGCACCTCCTGATATAAAATATTCGATATGTCCACCAAAGCCTGTATGTACTTTTTTAAATATTTTTTTAGCAATTGTCTTACTCTTTAATAGTTTTACTAACCTAAAAAAGATACGTCCTGACAACTTAGCTTCAACCTTCGATTTTAGTCCTTTATATAACAAATCGTAAAATCGAGGAACACCTATAACAATATTTACCTTATTGTTTTTTAAGGTTTCCATAATTTCTGATGATTGCATTCCTGGGGATATTACAGCTGTTCCGCCAATGCATAAAGGAACAACTAAACCTGCTAGCGGAAAAATATGATGTAAAGGCAATAACAATAAACTTTGTTGGTTTGGAACAAAAATTTTCACTTTATTGGTTACTGCATCAATATTTACGAATAAATTTTTAAACGAAAGCATAACCCCTTTGGGCTTACCTGTTGTGCCTGATGTATATATAATGGCTGCTATATCCGATTCGTTTTGCGGTACATTCCAGTTAAATTCTTTTTCTGTTGCCGATAATTTTAGTGTGTCAAAATTATTACACTCAAAATTATAATCGAGGTTTTTCGAAACTTCATCGAAAGTATTTTTTGTTGTATTGCTATAAAATATCAGATCGGGCTTGCAATCATTAATTATATGGGCTACATCATTTTTCGAAGCTAAAAAATCAACAGGTACTACTGTACAATGGTTATACCAACCTGCATAAAAAGCAAAAACCCAATCTTCTCTATTTTCAGAATAAATAGCAATTTTTTCATACTTTTTACCTTCAAATATCTGAGCAAACCGAACTATTTTATCAAATAATTCGCGATATGAGTATTTATTATCCCTTGTAATAAGAGCTGGCTTATTGTAATCTTGAGTAAAAATCATCCTTAAAATTTTGAATAAACATTTGGCAAAAATACATCAATTTTATATCTGTTCAAATATGATATTATCTATATAACAATATAGTGTTTCTTATTGTTATTGTTTTTCTGTTCTTTCTAGCACAAAGCTCTGAATAATATCCCCTAAAGAGGGGAATTAAAAATATTTTTTCGAAAAATATTTTAATTTATTCTTGTTATGATTTTAGCTTATAAACTTTTTTTAATCTCAGGTAAATAGACTCACCTACATATTGTATAATATGTGTCTTGTGTATTTGAAATAAAATAACTGAAAATTAAAAATTTGTTGACATCTTTTAATAAGCATATGTGCTATTTCTTTTTTAAGAAAAGCATTACATGACAAGAGAATAACATATTAAAAATATTATATTACTTTTGAAACAACGCCTTAATAAATACAAAATGGATAATTACAAAATTAGATTAGTAAATCAAGAAGATTACTGTACATGGATAGAACTAGCAAAAGAAGTTGAATGTTTGTTTGGTTCAATGGTCGACTCAAAAGAATTTTGTAAAGGAATTAAAGATTGTATCCATAAAAACAATGCATTTGGGATTGAAAATAAAAATAAGGATTTAATGGGTATTATTGCTCTAGATCGAGAGAATAATGAGATTATTTGGTTGGCTGTTGCAAAAAAATATCGAGGAAACAGGTATGGAGATAAACTAGTAAAAAAAGCTATTGATGAACTGAAAATAAATGGAGATATTTATGTGCAAACATTTTCGAAGAGAGAAGAGCAAGGGAAAAGTGCCCGAATTGTATATGAGAACAATGGTTTTGTAGATTTTAAAAATGCAGATAATAATCCTGCTAATATGGAAACAGTAGTAATGATAAAAACGAATAAAATCTAAAAACAAATTAGCTTTTAGACTTATTTAAATTATTTAAACCTGATGCTTTTTACCATTAATTATATGTTTTGTCTATGCTCTATGCCCTCCCCCGTTTTAAATAGATATTAATAATTCGTATTTATTTCGATAATAAAATCTGATTATATTTGAAGATGAAATATCTTAATTTTATTATTATGTACTCTTTTCTTGATACAGAGTTATGAGTACTCCCATAGCTATTTCATAAAACACCATGCTCATTACATAAATGACAATGGCTATTACATAAATCACCACGCTCATTACATGAATTACAATAGCTGTTGCATAAATTACCACGCTCATTACATGAATTACAATGCTCATTACATAAATCACCACGCTCGTTGCATAAATTACCACGCTCATTACATAAATGACAATGGCTATTACATAAATTACCAAGCGTATTCAAAAAATGCAGGAGGGAAATAAAAAAAGAGCCGAAGCTCTTTTATATTTTAATATATAATACCAAAAGAACATCAAAATGAGTGGTAAAAAAGTTTCTTTTTGCCTTATCCATTGCCAAAAAAGTTGCAAGGTAACTCGGCTATCTTTTACTTTTTCGTCGCGTCTAAGACAAAAATTATTCATTTTTACAAATCCC
>JAKSCO010000303.1 GCA_022360575.1 Bacteroidales bacterium
ACCTCATAATTAAATATTGTACAGCTTTTATAATTACTGCCAACATATATATAAGAACACAATGCTCTTATATCTCTTTATTATACTCGTATTATCCAAATGTTTACTTGTTAAAACTGTTATTAAAGACTTTTGCCTTTTGCTTAATTTTTAATTAGAGTGTGGCATCGTTAATACAGATGCATTTTGCAAGCCTCGAATTTAAAGGTTTTCGTGAGATATTTATTGGAATACTACAGAAAAATTACGGTTCGATTGTTTGCGCTTACCCACGCAAGATGGTTGCGCTTACCCACGCAAGGTGTTTGGGCGAAAATAGAAAATGTAATTTTCTATTTTCGCCTTGTTCTATAAAGAACAAGGAATAAACATTAAACAATATGTAAACTTGCTTTTTTATACTGCGAGGGTGTTAATCCTGTATATTACATTTGCTGAATTTATCTTTGTTGTCAACGGTTATAAATAAGAAACGTAAGACACTCCAAAACTCCGACTTATCAAGTTACCAACTATTTATTAAATATTACTTCATTCAAAAACAGCACTATCCGCGCAATGTTTTATGACCACATGTTGGGCACAGTTTTTATATCTTATATTGCTCAATCCGAACAGATACAACTTGATATAATTTATTAACTGGTAAAAGTTTAATATAAAACTCTTCATCAAGGTTTATTTGTGTTATTAAATCATTTACGGTATCTCCTAATGGCAATTTTGTTAATTGTGGTTGATGTAATTTCTCATCTATATTTTTATACTTTACATTTCCATGTCTATCAAAGAAAGGAATATTATCTCCATCTCTATAAAATGAAAAGTCTGGTTTCTTCTCATTTTCTAAGGATTCTTGAAGTATTGCTTGGTTTTCTGGCAGAAAATATTGAACCCTATAATTAATAAGTGAATAAGTATGAGAAACAATTTGATTTAATGTAAATTTCTTAAAAGTCTTTGTATCCATATCATTTTTTCCTATAATCATAGATTTATCTATAAAACCACTATTATCTGATAAACGAATACCTAAATTGAAAACGTTAAATAAATTTACCATTCCAATCAATCCCATATCTGGTGAATCAAAAAGAATTAAATAGTGGTTATTATTCTTAAAGTCAATTAAGTGTGAAAAAGGTTTTAGAATTACATTATTAAATCCATCTCCAATAAAACTTATTTTAGAATACAAATTCTCGAAGTCACAATCTTTTAATAGTTCCGCTATTTCTATAGCTTTTGAATCATTGAAATAATTAGGAATTGTATCAACAGCAAATTCATAGACAATTTTTAATATCGCCATCTTAAAATCCTTTATATCAATTTTCATAGATGCCTTTACCCAAGGGCTTTCCGTTGATGAATAAGTCTTTTGAATATTAACTTTCCCCTTTGGTATACCATTCCTTTTTAGAAACTTATCAATTATCTCGTCTTTTTTATGCTCATCTTTTTTGTCAATGATTATATTAAAGTTCTCAGCGAACTCTCGTGGTACTTTTGGAAGTAATTTAATATCGAACTTGCCATCTTCACTCAATTCAAGTCTTAGTTTTTGATTTGCATCATCTTTTAATGTATGAGTACCTAAAAATGGATTAGGCACTTTGCCTGATTTACCAGCGATATTATGAGTGTGTCTTTGAAATACTATAAATTGGTGATTGGTAAGTTTATTTCAATATTTGCCATATACATATATGAACCTCTCGAATTTGATTTTGTCATGATATCAAATTCTAAATACCTCGTATTTCCTGTTTCCCCAGTATTCTTTACATTTTCTATGCTAAAAAAAATATTATTATTCCTTGCTGTCGATTTTAATTGATCTCTGTTTGTTTTATTTTTTTTAAATTCTGATTAGAAATACTATCAAGAATATGCTTCTGTTTTTCAAGTTTTTCGACCCATTCCTTTTTTTCTTGTTTTGTTTTGTAATAAGGTGACTTTTCAATTTGTAACTGTTTGGGTTCTGAACTCTTGAGCTTAGGAGATGGTTGAGGTTTTTCAGGAGTCAATCCATATTTTTTAAAAAACTTTCTAACTCCATATCTTGTCTCAAATTGAACACTTAAACCAGTATAGTAAGGATTCCTATCCTTTAATTCGCCGTTTTTTATTCTTTTACATTCTCGTATACATGAAAAATATCGGTCTTCATTATAAAACAATTCGAATTTCAATTCATTACTTGCGTTATATATACCAGATATTTTTGTTTCTTTACATAAAAGGACATGCCAAGTATCGAAACCAAATCCTACTTGACTATATGAATACGCAGAATTAATTGATCTCGTTACAATCACCTCTATTGTTCCTTCTTTTATTCTTGTTCCTCCGCGATATACTTTTTCAACTTCGAATAAATAACTTCTAAAACAAGTTTCTTCATTAGCTTTGTGAGATTGGTTATCAGATTCTATTAATTTACCTTCAAAAATAAAAGGTGCGTTATTTATTATGCTATCCATATGTATTCTTGCATCAGAACAGCACTCGTTTAGAATTGGGTTAGAAAAATCAGGTTGAGCAAATAAATTACTCAATCCGATCAAAGTAATTGTAATAAATAATAAACATTTTGTTTTCATTTCATTCATTTTTATTTTGTTCATAATATGCTTAATAGGTCTTGCGGCAATTGTTTACAACGTATGGCTACGTTTATTGTATATATTTCACCTCATAATTAAATATTGTACAGCTTTTTTAATTACTGCCAACATATAACAATGCTCTTTGCATTGCTCTTATATCTTTTTATTAAACTCGTATATCCAAATGTTTACTTGTTAAAACTGTTATTAAAGATTTCTGCCTTTTGCTTAATTTTTAATTAGAGTGTGGCATCGTTAATATATATGCATTTTGCAAGCCGCGAATTTAAAGGTTTTCGTGAGATATTTATTGAAATATTACAGAAAAATTATGGCTCGATTGTTTGGGCTTACCTGCCCAAGGTGTTTGGGCTTACCTGCCCAAGGTGTTTGGGCTTACCTG
>JAKSCO010000358.1 GCA_022360575.1 Bacteroidales bacterium
ACAATCTAAATAAAAAAGAACTTGCTAAAGCTTCGGACAGCTTTTTATTTTAACGATTGTTTCGTCGAATGGGTACTCAAGCTCTGCTTGTGAGTGCCTTTTTAAATAAAACTTGCGTTTTATTTTTTAAAAAAACCTCAAAACAATCTGTATTACTTTTAATCTCAATACTTGATACTCATATCTTGATTCTAAAATCACAAAGAACAGAAAGAAAAATATATTATGTTCTAGTGTCCTTTAATCATTGTTTTTTAATGTTGCAATTTGCCCGACTCGAATACAAGAGTCCATTTGTTTAACCAATTGTCTCCATTAGGATCGAATGCTCCTTTATAGTTTACAGTATCAAACCACAATGATGGATAATTAGCTAAATGGGTGTTAACATTACCTGTAGGTAAGATATTTATAGTGTTTTCGCTTATTTCAATTCCTGGATTGTACAAATTGTTGTTGGCTCGAAATAGATAATTCTGTAAAGCCATTTGTTGAGGATATAAAGGATCGCCCGAACTATTATATGCCGATAAGATAAGCGAATTGTTGTTTGCTTCGATATCGTAAAAAATATTATTCTCAAAAATTAAATTGTTATTCTGAAACTGATTAAAGCTATCGCTTGTGCCATTTGTATATTCTATTTTAACACCATTTAGTTGATTCAGAAATATTGAGTTGTAATATTTGCCAGCTCCGTTGTTCGAGAAATTTATCAAATCCGACGATTGCAATTGTCCGTTGCCAATATAAGTGGCATTGTATATTTTAGGAATAGTAAATGGGGTGGCATTTGTTAAAGAAGCATTTCCTCCGTGTTCGGCTAAATTGCTACCTAACGACGAGGCTTGTATAGCCAATAAAAACTGAAGGTTTCCTTGGTATCCCTGATCGAAATCGAAAGCATCGTCGCCACAAAAAGCCGAAACCAGATGTTTGCAGTTTACCGATCCACCGAAAAATTCAAACCCATCGTCTTCGTTTGATATTACCTCGACATACTCTATGCTTGTTTCCGACCCAACACCTCCCATAGTTAAGCCGTTTATTTCGTTTCCTTCGCCAATATTTGTTCCTCCATGTCGGATCGACACATATTTTAATATTCCTGAGTTATCGTTGTTTATTGTACCTCCATAAATTCCTCGCGACTCAGACAAAGGAATTCCTTCTATTTTTGCTTCGTTAAATTCGTTGTTTAACTGAGCATTTCCTAAAATTATTAAGCCTCCCCATAAGCCGCGGGCTTCTACTGGTATCGATCCTTTTAAGTCGTCTCCCTCGACAGTAAAAATAATGGGTTCTTGAGCTGTACCTTTAGCTATGATTTTTGCTCCTCGGGCAACAATTAAAGCACTTGCATTTTCGCCTTGTCCTGTTTTTGCTCTTATTACAGTTCCGGGCTCAATAGTTAATACTTGCCCCGGATTAACAAATACAAAACCATCGAGCATGTAGTTTTTATCTTTTGTCCATGTTACAGTTCCTGTACCACTTCCATTATCGTTGATTGCAGTGTAAATATCAACCACAACATCTCCTTTGCGACACGAAGAAAATATTGTGCTGATTAAAAAAGATAATACTATAAAGTATGTTTTCTTAGAAATCATAGCTTACTATTTAGAATTTATACTCAAGGTTTAAATAAAAAAACGATTTGTTTTCCAGATTTTTAGCATAAGGATACCAATCTTGGTAGTTAGCAGCTATTTTTATATTTCGGTGGGGTTTAAATTGTACTCCTGCAATAATAGCACTTCCGTCTTTGTTTATATTCCAATCGAGCCCTTTGTTTTGCACTGTATTTGACCATAGTTTATCGTACCTTGCAAATATTTCCCACTTTTTTAATACATAATAACTGGCATAAGTAGAAAATCCATACAACGAATGATCAGCTTTAAACTTGTTGTTCATTTGATAGTTGTATTCAGCTCCAATTCGACCGATTTTTTTTAGTTTATAACCTACAAAAGCTGATAACGACGATTGTATTTCGCTTTTCTCGGTGTAGTCGGCATAAAATCGAGTGGTTAAATCCTTAAATGGAATAATGGTTACACCTACACCTGTACGATAAGCATTGTCGGCTTGGAGTTGATTATATCCTTCGCCATTGGCTACGGTAATATCAGCAGTAATGTAACTGTTGAATTTATACATTACCGAAGCGCCTAAATCGGCGCTGTTGCCAAATTTATGTTTATCTTGAAATGATTTATAGATGTATCGATATCCCCAATGTTTTTCTTGTATCTTAAACTGATATAGATTTATTAAACCAAAACTTATTTGCAATTTGTTTTTTTTGTAAATCAATTCGGCATTCTTAAAATATGCATAGCGTTTTAATATATCATATTTCGAATCTTGGTTAGGACTACCTATATCTAATTTTAAATTAATAGTAAACTCTTGAGATAAGTTGTGTTTATAGCCCAAGTAAGCTCTGTCGACAGCAAATGCTGACTGATTTTTACTCGAAAATAATTTATGATGAAAGTTAGCAAAAACATTACCATAGACTTTCCCTGATGATTTAAAACTTTTTTGTTCTTTTTCTTGCGAAAATGCACTGTTCGATAGCAATAAAGTATATGCAATAAACAATAGAAGAATTTGCCGATTTGTCTTCATTTTAATTAAATATTAATTTTTTCGCTGCAATATTACACAGATTTGTTATACCTAATATTAAATTAATGTTAAGTTAATATTTGTTTATTTATACTTCTGCTTATAAAGAGTATATTTTGTTATTTGCTCCTTCAAAATCCTAATTTCTTTCATAAGCCTGTAAGTAATCTTTTCATTCTTTAAGTCTCAATACTTGATACTCCCATCTCGATACTTTAAATAAATATTTAGTTTCTTTTACAACTAATGTTGCTTGTTTTAGTTATATTATAATGTAAGTTTTGTTTCTTTATATGATAACTATAAATAGTACTAATGAATAATAATATTGATTATAAATATTTTGATCGCGAAATTAGTTGGCTCGAGTTTAATTACCGTGTTTTACAAGAAGCTGTAGACAAAACCAATCCATTGCTCGAACGGATAAAGTTTTTAGGAATATTTTCGAATAATCAAGATGAGTTTTTTCGTGTACGTATAGCTACTATTCGTAGATT
This sequence comes from Bacteroidales bacterium, assembly GCA_022360575.1. Lineage (GTDB taxonomy): Bacteria > Bacteroidota > Bacteroidia > Bacteroidales > UBA12077 > UBA12077. The sequence continues at coordinate 3,141 of JAKSCO010000358.1, forward strand.
AATCGAATTAAAATATAAAAGTAAGTCGGGCGAAAATACATATCTGCAATCGAACCTTGATGATATTTTGCTTAAGATAAAACAACAACAAGCAGAGTTCGAAAACATATATATCGATATAATTAAAGAGCTAAATGAGCATAACATATATAAATTAAACGAGAAAATACTTACTAGTGAGCAAGGGCGATTTGTACAGAAATATTTTACCGAACAAGTGCAGTCTCATTTGTTTCCTATTATGCTTAAAAGCCTTAAAAGCAATAGTATTTTAAACGAAAAGTCGATTTATTTTGCCATAGAACTTTTGCGCAACGACAAACCCGAAAAAAACACATATGCTATTATGGAAATACCGACAAATCAGGTGAGTCGATTTTTATTTCTTCCCGAAAAAAATGGCAAAAAGTATTTTATATTGCTTGATGATATTATCAGATATTGTTTAAATGAGGTTTTTTCGCGATTTAAATTTCAAGAGTATAATGCTTATACTTTTAAGTTTACTCGCGACTCGGAACTTGATATTGATAGTGATGTATCGAAAAGTTTTTTAGAGATTCTGTCGTCGAGTGTCGAACGACGCAAAAAAGCTACTACTCTGCGTTTGGTTTATGATAAAGATATGCCACAGGATTTGCTCGAAGCCGTTTCGTCGAAGTTGAAGATAAAATCAGAAGAACAATTAATAAAAGGCGAACGTTATCATAATTTTAAAGATTATATGGATTTTCCTGCCATACAAGGATTGCCTAATCTTCCGAAACAAGCGCCGATTGCACATAAACATATTCCCGAAAACGGAAGTATAATTAAAGCTATTCGCGAACGAGATATAATGTTGCATTATCCTTATCAAAGCTTTCAGTATATTGTCGATTTGCTTCGCGAAGCAAGTATCGATTCTAAAGTGCAAAGCATAAAAATTACTTTATATCGATTAGCTAAACCGTCGAATGTTGTTAATGCTTTAATTAATGCAGCTCGAAATGGGAAACGTGTTACAGCATTTTTAGAGCTCAAAGCTCGTTTCGACGAAGAAGCTAATATATATTGGACCGAAGAATTGCAAAAAAATGGAGTTCAGGTTTTAAGTAGTATTCCCGAGATTAAAGTTCATTGTAAATTAATTTTAATCGATCGTAAAGAAAAAGATATCATCCGGCAATATGCTAATGTATCGACAGGGAATTTTAACGAAAAGACAAGCACGGTATATAGCGATACATCAGTTTTAACTTGTAATCCTAAAATTACATCCGAGATTAATGAGGTGTTTAATTTGTTTAAATTTTCGTTTCGTACAAATAATTTTAAGCAGTTAATTGTTAGTCCTTTTAGTACTCGAAGTACTTTTATTAAATTAATTAATCAAGAAATAAGAAATGCTCAACAAGGAAAAGAAGCATGGTGTTATATAAAACTAAATAATCTATCGGATATCAAACTGATAAAAAAGCTTTATCAGGCAAGCAATGCCGGAGTTAAAATTTATTGTATCGTAAGAGGTATATGTAAATTAATTCCGGGAGTTAAAAATCTGAGTGAGAATATCAGAATAATAAGTATAGTTGATAGTTATTTAGAGCATTCGCGAATAATGATTTTTTGTAACAATAATGATGAGAAATATTATATTTCGTCGGCCGATTGGATGGTGCGAAATTTAGATAATAGGATAGAGGTAACAGTTCCTATTTTAGACAAAGAGATACAAAAAGAAATAAAAGAAATTATTTTACTTCAATTAAAAGATAATACCAAAGCCCGGCTTATTGATAGCAAAATGAAGAATAAATATGTAGAAACTAAAGGAAAACAGTATCGATCACAAAAAGAGATACATGATTTTATAAAACAAGTTCATTCAAAATAATAAATAAGATGTTATTTGCCTCAATTGATATAGGTTCTAATGCCGGAAGATTATTGGTTGCTACAGTTCTCGAATATAAAGGACATGCTATTACCGATAAAGTAACTTTGGTTCGTGTTCCTTTGCGTTTAGGAATAGATGTTTTCGAGAAAGGAGAAATATCCTATCAACGCGAAGAACTATTGATTAATACATTAAAAGCTTACAAGCAGCTTATAGCTATTTATAATCCTATTGATTTTGTAGCTTGTGCTACATCGGCAATGCGACATGCTAAAAACGGAAGTTCTATTATAGATAGAATAAAGAAAGAAACAGACATTAACTTAAATATTATTGACGGTTTAACCGAAGCAAAAATTATTAGTGAGGCAGGAAATGTAGACATGCATAAACCATATCCATATTCATTATATATTGATGTGGGAGGCGGTAGCTCTGAATTATCGTGGTATAAAAATGATTCGTTAATTGCTGTTAAGTCATTTAAAATTGGTACCATCAGAGAATTATATAATTTAACACAAAAGCAAGAATGGGATGCATTAAAAAATTGGCTTGCTGATTTAAATATAAATGGCAAAGAAATAAATTGTATATGCTCTGGAGGTAACATAAATAAACTCACTAAACTTTATGGTAGTAAACATCAAAACCTATTGTCGTATCAACAATTAAATAAAGGTTTAAAGTTTTTAAAGAGCCATACTATCGAAGACAGAATTTCTCTTTTAGGATTGCGTAAAGATAGAGCTGATGTTATTGTTCCGGCAGCAATTATTTTTAAACAGATAATGAAATGGAGCGGAATAAAAGAGTTACACTCTCCTAAAATAGGTCTGGCCGACGGTTTAATTGTAGAGTTATATAAAAAACATAAAGGTTTTAATTAATATTGTTCGTTTCTAAATTTGATAATATCCTTTATAAATAGGACACTTTCGTTGTTTATAATTTTAGATTATAATTTTCCTATTGACATTTTCAGTTTAAAGCAATACATTGATAAACCTATCTGAGATAATTTGTTGTATGGTTTATGCATATTCTCGGATAAAGTTATATCTGATGTAAGTAAAAAAAGGAATACTTACATGAATAATTAATAAAATTATAAACGGATGAAAGAAAAGAGTATCATTTTACTAAACAAAGCAATTGCTGATGAATTGACGGCCGTACATCAATATATGTATTTCCATTTTCATTGCGACGATCAAGGCTATGACCTACTAGCAGGCTTATTTAAACGCACAGCTATCGAAGAAATGCTACATGTAGAAAAATTAGCAGAAAGAATCCTTTTCTTAAAAGGCGAAGTTGAAATGTTAGCTTCTGAAAATGTAGAAAAGGTACACGTTGTAAAAGATATGCTAGAAATGGCAACCGAAATGGAAGAAACCAGTGCCAATGATTATAATCGCTGGGCTAACGAATGTGCACAGAATAACGATTCTGTATCGAAAAAATTATTTGAATCTTTAGTTGAAGACGAAGAGCGACATTTTAATCAATATGACGATGAGCTCGAAAATTTGGCCAAATTTGGAGACAATTATCTTGCTCTTCAGTCGATTGAGCGAAGTAAAAATATTTCAAGTGGAATAGCTCCTGAATAGTTACTTATCGATTGAAAATTATTTTTTAATCAAAAGATAATTTATATTAAGCTACAAGCGTTATAAGTTTTGTTTTTTGAATAGAAAATATTTGTATGTGTACAATAATGGCATTTTCGCTTCCTATAAGATCGGAAATTAATTAATAAATGCTATTTTTGTTTGTGTATTATTAAACAAATTATATGGATCTAGTTTCAACTAAAGATATTTCCCAAGCATTGAAATTGAATAATGTAGGGGGAGAATTGATTGCTAAATTTATAATGCAACTTTTAAAGTTAAATAAGTTAAATAAGTTGTATGGAAAAATTAAGAATAAAAGTGGCATTGAATTTATTGAAACAGTTATTGAGCATCTCGAAATAGATTACGAAGTAAGTCTGGATGATTTAAAACGCATACCTAAAGACAAGCCTTTTATTATTGTTGCTAATCATCCTTTTGGTGGTATTGATGCTTTAGTTTTGTTAAAAATATTTTCAGAATTACGACCAGATATAAAGGCAATGGGTAATTTTTTATTGCATAAAATAGATCCAATCAAAGAATTAATATTGCCTGTAAATCCTTTTGAAACACATAAAGAAGCAAAATCAAGTTTTATAGGAATAAAAAATGCGTTAACCCATTTAAGCAACGGACATTCCTTAGCTATTTTTCCTGCCGGCGAGGTTTCTTCGCATCAACAAGATACGGGAGTTATTCAAGATCGAGAGTGGCAACCATCAATAATTAAATTTATAAAAAAGACAAAAGTGCCTATTGTTCCTGTGTATTTTCATGGCACCAACAGTCGCTTGTTTCATATATTAGGAACAATACATCCAGTATTGCGCACAGCTAAATTGCCATCAGAACTTTTTAATAAAAAGAATAAGAAGATACAGGTAAGAATAGGGAATCCAATTCATGTAAGAGAACAAAACGAATTTACAGATACAGCTTACTTTGGAAGATATCTTAGAGCTCGTACCTACGCGTTAGGGACTAGTATCGAAGTAAAAAAAATGTATTTACCTTCGTCGATCCCAACACGAATTAAGAAGATCGAAGATATTATCGATCCTGTATCTCAGGATAAACTAATACGAGAAATTAACTCGGTAAAGGAAAAATCAACTTTGTTTACCAGTAAAAATTATAATGTAATTTGTGTTCCTTCAACAGAGATTCCTCATGTGTTACAAGAGATTGGTCGTTTAAGAGAGCTAACATTTCGAAATGTAGGCGAAGGAACCAATAGGAGTATAGATATTGATGAATATGATTTTTATTATCATCAGTTGATTATTTGGGATAACAAAGCAAATAAAATAGTGGGTGCATATCGCTTAGGTAAAGGTAAAGATATCTTAGCTCAATATGGTATCGGAGGATTCTATTTAAATTCGCTATTTAAAATAAAGAAAGCCTACACTCCTTATTTAGAAGAGTCAATAGAATTAGGACGCTCGTTTATTGTTGAAGAGTATCAACGAAAACCATTACCATTGTTTCTTTTATGGAAAGGTTTACTTGTTTTTCTTTTGAAAAACACTGACTATAGATACTTAATAGGTCCTGTTAGTATTAGTAATGATTTCTCAAAATTTTCGAAATCTCTAATTGTTGAGTTTGTAAAACGATATCACTTTAATGAGGAATTAGCAGAATATATTAAGCCTCGCAAAAAATTTGTTGTAAAGCCCGATAAGAATGTAGATACTGAGCTTTTAACTGATTTTGAAAAAGGAGATATTTCTAAAATAGATAAAGTAATCTATGACATCGAATGCAATTATAAATTTCCTATTTTGTTAAAGAAATATTTGCAATTAAATGCTAAGATTATAGGTTTTAATATTGATCCAAAATTTAATGATGCCCTCGATGGTTTATTGGTTTTAGATATATTCGATGTTCCTGAGAATTTTATAAGAGCATTATCGAAAGAATTAAATGATGAATCTATTTTAGAACGATTTAATACAGTTGCAAATACCTTATGATTTAGAAAAAAAGGCTTAAATAAAAGCTCAATGTCATAATAAAAACAAGGCTGCCTTATTTGGGCAGCCTTTAATTTTAGTATATTAAGATTTAGAAAATTTGCATATGTTCAGTGTCGGTTATTTTTTCGCAATAATGACATTTTATAGCAACTTTCTTTTTTGAGACAACATTAAATCTTGTTATCATATTTTCGTGATTTGTGATGCATTTTGGATTTCCACATTTAGCAATTCCAGTGACAGTATCAGGCACTTCAACAATTTTCTTTTCTACAACTTCATAGTCTTTTATGATATTTAGTTTAGCTTCAGGAGCAACTAAAGCTATTTTATTAATATCATTATCCTTGAAAAATACATCAGCTAGTTTTATAATAGCTTTAGAACCTAAACGTTTGCTTTCAAAATTAGATCCAAATGTCATTTGAGTTTGTATTTTTTGTAAGCCAAGAATATTAATTACTTTAAAAAGACAATTTGACGGAATATGATCTATTACGGTTCCATTCTTTATAGCACTTACTTGTAATTTTTTATCGTTCATTTCCATATTAATTATTTTTTTAATCCTAAAATATGAGTAATAATTGCCTGTCGTGTATAAACTCCGTTTAAAGCTTGAGTGAAATAGTATGCTTTTTCATTTTCATCAACATTAGTATGTATTTCGTTGACACGAGGAAGTGGGTGTAAAACTCGCATATTTGATTTTGTTGATGCAAGCATGTCTCTTTTCAGTACATATGAATTTTTAGTTTTTTCATATTCCATTGGATCAGAGAAACGCTCACGCTGAATACGAGTCATGTAAATGATATCGGCATGTGCTATGATATCAGAAAAATCTCTGTGTTCGTAATATTTTAAGCCTTTTTTATCTAAGAATAATTTATACTCGTCAGGTATGCGTAATTCTTCGGGCGAAATAAAATTATACGTTGTATTTTCAAACATCGACATTGCTTGCAAAAGAGAGTGTACTGTTCGACCATACTTTAAATCGCCAACAAAAAAGATATTAAGATTATCAAGGGTTCCTTGTGTTTTGCGAATCGAATATAAATCTAATAAAGTTTGTGTTGGATGTTGATTAGCTCCATCGCCGGCATTTACAATTGGAACGCGGCTAACTTCGCTGGCCCATCTGGCACTTCCTTCAATCGGATGACGCATTATAATCATATCGCTATAATTAGCTACAGTCATAATGGTATCTTTTAACGATTCGCCTTTTGCAACACTCGACGAAGCAGCTTCGGTAAAACCTATGTATTTACCTCCTAAACGACAAATTGCACTTTCGAAACTTAAACGTGTTCTTGTCGAAGGTTCAAAAAATAGAGTAGCAATAACTTTGTTCTTTAAAAGATCCTGATTAGGATTTTTCTCGAACTCAGCCGCAAGATCTAAAATCTCAAAAATCTCTTTTTTCGAGTAGTCCGTAATTGAAACTAAATTTTTATTTTCCATTAATCCGAGTTTATTAAATAGTACTATATTTATTTTGTTTCTATAAATTCGATTTCTAAATTCTCTATTCGGTTAAATTTACTTAATACTTTTTCGGTCTCAGCTTTCCTGAAACCCAGATATACTGCGCATGATAAATCAAATTTTTGATCGACAAGATTTAAATTTTCTTCTTTTATTATTCGCATAATATCATTCATTTGAGGGTATTCAAATTTTAGAGCATAAATATCACGAAGTGTTTTCTTTACAATCGTAGCATTTTTAAGTGCTTCTTCTGATGCTGTTTTATAGGCGTTAATTAATCCTCCAACACCAAGCTTGGTTCCACCAAAATATCGTATTACAACAATTAGAATATCTGTCAGGTCGAATGATTTTATTTGACCTAAAATTGGTTTTCCGGCTGTGCTCGATGGTTCTCCATCATCATTAGCTCTATATATTTTCTTTTCTGGGCCAAGCATATATGCATAACAATGATGACGAGCATCGTGATAATCACTACGCAACTGTTCCTGAATTTCTTTTATTTCTATTTCGGATGAAACAGGGTATGCAAATGCTAAAAACTTACTTCCTCTGTCTTTAAATAAGCCTTCGGACGGTTTGTCTATTGTTAAATATTCATCTACAAATTCTGCCATTTAAACTTTCGATAATATATATATTGTAATAAATGATAATATAATTCCTACCCAATTGATTTTTAAGAATCGTTCTTTAAAAATCAAGTATCCAACAAATACAGAAAAAGCAATGATTCCTAAATTATTGATTCCGAAAATTACTGATCCGTCAATTGTATTTCCTGTATTGCTTTTATAATTAAGAGCTTTTATTATAAAATATAACGAGCCATAATTGCTTATTCCTAGTAGAAATCCCCAAAATAAAACCTGCGGGTTAAGTAATTCTTTAAACGATGAATTTTTAATTACTTTAACCAGAACTCCTGTAATAGCAGACATTGCAAATAAAGTAACCGAAAATAAAGGGAGCCATTTATCTGACACGTGATATTGTTGAGCATATTTCACAAACGAGTCAATAAGCCCCATTCCTAAAAATAAAATCACCGGCAAATAAATATTTCGGGCATCAAATTGTTTCTTTCGCTTTTTATAAACCGATAGAAACACCGCTGAAATTGCCATAATTATTCCTGCTACTTTTAAATTTGTCAATACATCTTTCGGATCGATTATTATTGATACTACTATGGGAATAATTACAGACATCTTATTTGATATGGTTGTTATTGCTATGCCCACAATTTGCGATGATTTAGCTATAATGACAAACATACTGATAAACAAAATACCAATAATAATAGAGTAGGGGAACCAACCGTGTTTGTATACTGCAAAATTGCTAATATGCATATCGGTAATAATAAGTCCCAAAAGTGTTGCTATAAAGTAATTGATTACAATAACATTAAAAGTAGAAATATTAAATCTATCAAGACACTTGAAGATAATGTATATCGCAGACGAAGAAAGAATACTTAAACCTAAAAATATCATATTCGTTCGATTTTGCACAAAAAAAACAGGTTTCTGGAAAAGAAACCTGTTTTTAAGAGTCGCGAGACCCTAAATTTTATTTTATTGACTGTATTTCTAAATATCTTTATTCTCATTTTGATAATCAAAAACTCATATTCTTGACAAAGATAAATAAAAGTTTATTACAATAATCACTATTTTGAATATTCTGATTATATACTTATCAACAATTTTCCGATTTTATTCATCGAGATTTAGTTATGTAATATTTTATAATAATTCCCGTCTGTATCTTCAGAAAAACCTATTCGCTTTAGGTATTTCGAATGTTGTTTATTCTTAGTTTTACATTCGACCTTATTAAAACCTTGCTTTATAAATTTATTTTTTAGTCGATGATAAATATACTTTCCGTTTTTAAAATCACGATATTCAGGAATAACATAATCGAGTTCTACCTTTAACAAGTTATCTTCGTTTCTGTTTGCCAGAAATAAACCAGTAACTGCTGTGTTTCGTAAAATAAAGAAGGCGATGTTATTTTTCTGATCTTCATATGTAAAATCTGGAAATATTTTATGTATATCCTTTGCATAGAATTTAAGAAAGCGCTTGAGATACTCATTGCCTGACTCGATTTCTAAGATTTCAAATATTTCTTTCTTATTATATATAATATAAAGAAAATATAAATCAATAATTGTAATCAGTCCATTTAAAAAACCTACAGGAAGAGCTCCTATTAAGAATCCATAAATTGAGAAAGTAGCTGCACCAATAAAGTTTATCCATCTAAACTTGACAATTGAGGTTGTTGCAAGCGATATAGCAACAATTGCTGATGCTATGTAACCTAACCATTCTAAAATACTGATACCCATTTATTAAAATAATTGGTTTAGTACAAAGTTAAGCGAATTTGTTTTTAATTATTGAATAGTGTTATTAATCTTCCTTCAAATATCTTTTCGCAAAAAATTTAAAAGACTTTTATACATTTTATTGCATTATTATGTTAGATAATAGTTGGCTCAAGTCATCTACTATGGTCAAGTTTTTATGTAGTTCTAAATCCTGATGTCCTTTGTTTATTAAAATACATTTACATCCTATCTCTTTCGATACTTCGTAGTCGTGAAACGTATCGCCTACAAAATAAATATTCTTAGGATTTAATTTTGATTGATTTACATAATCAATTCCATTTTGTAATTTACTTTTTGCATAGATATTATCTAATCCTATTAACGAATCAAAATAAGAATCAATTTCTCTTTCTTTTACCTGTTGTTCTAACGATTTTTGTTCGGATGCTGATAGTATTATCTGCTTAATATTCTGATTTCTCAATTTTTTAAGAACCTCTATCGATCGATTATGCAAAGCCGATTCTTTCGATATTTCATTATACAGGCTTATATATTCGAGCGATAACTCTTCAAAAGGTTCTTTTTCGAAATCGAACCCCAATGATTTATAATAGTCTTGAACAGGGAAAGTAAATATTTTTCGGTAACGATTAGCATTTATACACATCATATTACGACGTTCTAGTAAAATATTGATTGTTTTCACACATGCTTCAACATCGTTTAATAAGGTACCGTTCCAATCCCAAATTATAAGTTCTGCTTTTGTCATTTTATAGTAAATTTAGTCTGTAAAAGTAACGAAATCCCTCCGAAAACTTTAAGCAAAAAGGACGTGTTTTAAGTTTAGAGATAAATATTTTGATATTATGTGCTTGCTATAAATAATCTGATTAAATAGGACACATATTATTAAAATTATTATTGAGATTTATTTTAATTCCCCCGGTAGTTAATAATTTATCTTTACATATTTGAATAAATGTTTTGGTTTTATTTTAAACATTATTTTTGGGTTTACTGTTTATTGTATGCTTAGTATTTTGTGAAAAAATCGATAAATCGGGAAAAAATTTAAAAGATCGAGTCGAAATTGTATTAAAAAACGCAAACAATATGCTCACTTAATATGTGAGTTAAATACTCTTATCTTCAAGTAAATACACGCTTGTTAGGTTTGTTTTATAACAAAAACCGAACGTTTGTTTTCAAACAACCGGTTGTTAGCATCTCAACTACCGGTTGTTCGTTTCGTAACTACCGGTAGTTTGAATCATAACTACCTGATAAAAATTTGTCAACTACCGGTAGTTTGTTTTCTTATGTA
>JAKSCO010000087.1 GCA_022360575.1 Bacteroidales bacterium
GCTATAGCTTGATGTCCTAAACATACTCCTAAAATAGATTTTGTTTCTTTGTATTTATCTAATATGTCAAACATAATTTGCACATCAGAAGGTATACCTGGACCTGGCGAAAAAACAATCTTGTCGAAATTAACAAGCTCGTTAATATTAACCTGATTGTTTCTTTTCACAATAACCGAATCGGATATTTGTTCGAGAATATGAACCAAATTATATGTAAACGAATCAAAATTGTCTAAAACAAATACATTCATTGAATTACTTTTTTAAATCGATAAACTTCTTATACGTATTACTTGTATTAGGGTAGTTATGTTTTTTAAGAAAGCAAATTAACTTAATTTTGTTCGTCAAAACTAAATAATTTTAAGATCATGAAAAAAATAATTTTTACAGAAAACGCCCCTAAAGCAATTGGACCTTATAGTCAAGCTATTGAAATTAACGGAACATTATATATATCAGGTCAGGTTCCTGTAAATCCAGCAACAGGAAAAATGCCAGAAGGAATAAAAGAACAAACAAAACAAGTAATGGAAAACATTTCGGCTATTTTAACCGAAGCAGGATATACTTTTGATGATGTTGTAAAATCGACATGTTTATTAAGCGATATGGACAATTTTCAGGCAATGAATGAAGTGTATGGCGAGTATTATAAAGAAAATCCTCCAGCAAGAGCTGCTTATGGTGTTGTAAAGTTACCTTTGGGTGCAATGGTCGAAATTGAAACTATTGCAGTAAAATAAAATTTATTCTTGCTTAATACAAGAATGTAAAAAGGTTGCTCTGTATTTAGAGTAACCTTTTTCTGTATTACCTCATATGGAAGTAAGTTTTTACAATCTGTCTTTTTGTCATAAAACAATGACGTTATTTAAACTGCTTGATATGTTATTTATGTCAAATTAGCATTTAAATCGCAAGATTTAGTAATGGCATAAACATTGATTAAGGTTTTTTCGGACAATAAAGAAAAAACATAACATAATTAAATAAATTATAAAATGGGTAAAATAATTGGAATAGATTTAGGAACAACAAACTCATGTGTTTCTGTAATGGAAGGAAGTGAGCCTGTTGTTATACCAAATAGCGAAGGAAAAAGAACAACACCTTCTATTGTAGCTTTTATAGAGAATGGCGAACGTAAAGTAGGAGATCCTGCAAAACGTCAGGCAATAACAAATTCAACCAAAACCATTTCTTCGATTAAAAGATTTATGGGAGAAGGTTTTGGTAATGTGAGTAAAGAAGTAAATCGTATTTCATATAATGTTGTTAAAGGCGACAACAATACTCCTAGAGTACAAATAGACGACAGACAATATTCTCCACAAGAAATATCAGCTATGGTTCTTCAGAAAATGAAGAAAACAGCCGAAGATTATCTTGGACAAGAGGTTACTGAAGCTGTAATTACAGTTCCAGCTTATTTTAACGATTCTCAGCGTCAGGCTACTAAAGA
>JAKSCO010000197.1 GCA_022360575.1 Bacteroidales bacterium
AATGACATTGCTAAAATAACTATAAAAACGACCAAACCTTTATTTTATGATTCGTATCAGAAAAATAGAAAAACAGGGAGTGTTATTTTAATAGATGAAGCAACAAATAATACTGTTGCAGCAGGAATGATTATATAAAACTAATTTATTATAAGACAATGAAAGGCTGATCAAAAAAAGATCGGCCTTTTACTTTCTCAAAAAATCAGATATTAAAATTTATTGACAAGCCCACAATAAAATCTTCTGAATATCTCTGATATTTATTATCACGAATCTGATATCTGAAAAACAAATCAGAACTCAAGAAACTTGTTACAGGAAAACCCACCCCAAAGGTATATCTTTGCTTATCAATTCTATTTCTTATTGGATTATTTAGGCTTTGATAAAATTCGACCTTACAAAATGGTTCTATTGATGATTTGGGTATATTATATTTTACCCTAATTCTATGCCTCAAATGATGAAAATTTGTCTCACCCAATATTAATTTATCCACATACTGTATTTTGTATTGATATCTTTCTTTAAACTGGATTTTAAATCTATTAATCTTAATTTGATATTTAAAATCAAAGAAACATCTATGAGCATATTTATCTGTTTGCTCAAAATCGAATCTATACCCTATTCCTAAACAAAGTTTTTTCAGTATTTTCCGATTAATTGTAAGTTCTGACAAAAATTTATTGAACTCAGAATAATAATCTTCAAAACGAAGCTCTTCGTTAATTGTAATATTTAAATTGTCTGTTATTTCATGCTTTAACGATACACTATTCCATGTAGCTACATTATTTTGAGACCACAATAATGTAGGACACAAAGTACATATAAAAACAAAAAAAACACTAAGTATCTTATTCATTAGATAATATTTTAAAATCAATATCTCTATTATTTTTCCAAGATTGTACACTTTTTAGAAAATAGACATTTATCTTAGCTGTATCTCTAACATAATCAATACTTGCAATCTCTATCCGATGAATTTTTATTGATAACCTGTTTTCTAAATCACGAATTAATTCATCTTTTTTTTGAGTATTTACTAATTCGATGCGCTCATAAGTTATTGTTGCAAATGATTCTGACTCAGAAGTACGTAAACGCTCAACAAAATAAGTAATTGTACAAATAGCAATATTTGCAAAAGCTAATTCGACATACGATATTTTTTTATTAACTAAAGCATTTACTACCGATATACCTATAACAATAAATAAATAGGTCATTTCTTTTATTGGAATTGTAGTTGTTCGGTATCTGATAATACCAAATACAGCAAACAACCCTAACGCAAAACCTAATTGTAATTTAACGCTTTCGAGCAGGAAACACATCATAAAAACCACTACACTTATTAAAATAAATGTGAAAAAGAAATCTCGTCTTAATGTTCTTGGATAATAAATGAATCGGACGATAAAAAAAATAATTGCAAAATTCAATGAAAATCGAAATAATAACTCTAAGAAATCATCAACTTTAATTAATTGCATTTTAAAAAGCTCTATCGAAGCATCTGCTATTGTATTAATCATTTTCTAATTTATTTAATTTTAAAATTATATTTTTAAATGTATTCTGTTTTAAATCGGGATTTAGCAATGCCATCCCAATACAATATTTACTAAATCTTATTGGGCGAATTCCCAAATTTTTGAGTGTAAGATAAAATGGGGTATACTGATATTTTTTTTCTCTTTTTATTTCAGCTACAACAAAATAATTTGAATTATAATTACGACCTTCTTCCGAAAAACAAATATTAAAATCTAGAGTTATACGCTCTTTTGTTGCAAACGACACTAAAGTTATTCGATAAAACGAGTTTGACCCACTCTCGATAAAACAATCATTCTCTTGATGTAATATTTTATTTATATACTCATTACATACTTCATTATTTATGGTGTTACCAGATAACTGTTTTCTAGTTTTTAATGTCTTTCCTTTATTTGTTTTTTGTTTTATCTCAAAATATGAAATATCATTTACACTATAATGCCTTTTTCTTACCTTAAATCGTTTTTTCCGATCATTATGATGAGCCAAATAACACTCTAAATTAGCTGTATCATAATATTGCGTTTCGTAATAAAAATGTCGCTGTTTATCTATTTCTACTACTTTATAATAACCAACAAGTTCTCTTAATAAAAAGGGTAATTTTTTTATTGAAAAAAGAAACTTTGTATCATACCTACGCTGTAAATTTAATTTGGCAATATCGGATAAGGATACAGAATCAAATTCAGATAAAATAGATTTGCACTTTTGTTCAAAACTCATAACTATTAAATTCCTTTTTTATTATAAAAAAATGAGAAATGCTGATTTATCAATCAGCACAGAAGGTTTTCGCAAAAGTACAAAATAAATATTCAAACTATACTCTCATGAGCGAAATCATTAAAGTTTTTGATAAATATCATTAAAAAAAAACTCGAATTTCGGTTTATTTATGATTCCTCAAAATAACTTTAAAATACGCGAAAAAATATGTACAAAATTAACGAACACCCTATTTTAGATATACCCAAAGACGAGTTTGTTACATTTAAATTCGAAGGGAAAGAAGTAAAAGGGACTAAAGGCCTAACTATTGCAGCTGCATTGCATCAGGCAGGATATCCTGTTCATAGCCATAGTTTAGAAGATCGAAACCGGAGTTTAGAGTGTGGTATCGGGAAGTGTGGTGCTTGCGAAATGCTTGTTGATGGTGTTGTGCGCAGAATATGTATAACAAAGGTCGATAATGTGAAAGAAGTAAATGAAATTCCCAACAACTATCAACCCGAACCCAAAAGCTATCAGCTTGAAAATGGAGTAAAAGTATTTAAAACAGATGTAGCAATTATAGGTGCAGGCCCCGCAGGTTTGGCAGCTCGCGAAGTGTTAAAAGAACATGATATTGATAATATTGTTATTGACAATAATGATAAAATCGGAGGTCAGTTTTTAATGCAAACACACCAATTTTTCTTTTTCGAAAAAGAAAAGAAATTTGGAGGAATGCGAGGATTTGATATTGCTACAACATTAGCAGGCGAAAGTCATGACGGCATTTTCTTAAATTCTACAGTTTGGGATATTTTAGAAGGAAAACGTTTAGCTGTAAAAAATATCGCCACAGAAGAAATATACTATGTCGATTCGCAACACCTAATAATAACTACCGGAGCAGTTCCGTTTATGCCTCCTTTCGAGAACGACGATGTTCCTGGAGTATTTACAGCTGCTGTAGTTCAGAAAATGATGAATCAAGAATTCACCCTTCTGGGGAAAAATGTACTAACTGTAGGTGCCGGAAATATTGGATATTTAACTTCGTATCAATTAATGCAGGCCGGAGCTAATGTAAAAGCTATTATCGAAGCACAAGCCAACGAAGGAGGATTTCCTGTTCAGGCAAACAGAGTAAGGCGGTTAGGAATCCCTATATTAACATCATGTATCCTTGTAAAGGCAATCCCTAACAAAGACTATACAGGTGTTGTAGGCGCTGTTGTTGCCGAAGCAAAAAACTTTCAGGCTATTCCCGGAACCGAAAGAATTATTGACGGCATTGATGCTATAAATATATGTACGGGATTAGTTCCTGACGATGCTCTGCTTATTAAAGGGAAAGAGATTTTCGGACGAGCTTGCCATGGTGCTGGCGATGCTATTCGTATTGGTGAAGGTACAAGTGCTGTATTGCGGGGAAAACAAGTTGCTTTTGAGATTATCGAAGAAATAGGACACGGTTTTGATTACAATCAATACTTGAGTATCTCTAAAGAATATATCGACTCGCAACAACACCCTACCCGAGTTATCGAAAAACCATTCTTGCCTACATCAGAGCGAATGAATGACAAACCATTTGTACAAATCGATTGCTTATATGGTTTTGCATGTAATCCTTGTGCTTTTGCCTGTCCTTATGGAGCAATTACAAAATCGTCAACCAGTACAGTTCCTCATATCGATTATGATAAATGTACAGGATGTATGAAATGTGTATCGCAATGTCCGGGATTAGCAATATTTGGATACAATCTGAAAAAAGATTGGCTTTTCTTACCTATAGAGTACGATGCTAACGAAAAAAGCGAGGTTTTTTTAGTTGACAACAATGGCAAAAAACTAGGCGAAGGAATTATCGAGAAAATTATTCGTAAAGACAACAAAACACATGTTGCCCGAGTAAAATCGACCACACTACACGGCGAAAATCTGGTTAATGTACGCGGATTTATCGTTAAAGAAAATTATCCCGAAGAAATAATTCTAAAAGAAATTACAGATGAAGATACCGTAGATCAATACATATGTCATTGCGACGATGTTAAATTACAAGATATATTAACTGTTATAGGCGATCGTAAGTTTATTTCTGTAGATGAGATAAAACATACTACTCGACTAGGAATGGGGGCTTGTAGAGGTAAACGTTGTGTTAAACGACTAAAGACAGTACTACCCAAATATGGTATTTCGCTAGTTGGAGAAGCTACACCTCGAGGTCCTTTGTCTAATCAATTGTCTTTAGGCGAGCTATATCCTAAAAACGAGAAAGAACATGTAATTCCTCATATTAATGGAAAGGGAATAAGAAAAGTAAAAGTTAAATCATTAGTTGCCGGAGGAGGTATTGGAGGAAGTGCTTTATTCAGATATTTAGCCGAAGAAGGGCAAAAACCTATATTGATTAATTACGGACGAGGAGCATCGTGGCGAAATATTGCTGGTGGACGACCTAATTTTTCGTTACCCGAATTATCAGAAATAGCTAATGAAAACTTAAATATTTTCCGAGAACTTCAAGAACAAAAAAATATTGATTTCTTGCCTATAGATTATGTGACATTTGCTCATAACGACGACATGTATAAAGCACTAGAGGCTTCGATGGAATGGTCGGATGCACGCATGATTGATCCAACACAATTTAGAAGTGAAATATCGCCAGTATTTAACGGAAATCTAAAAAAATATAAATCGGCTCTTATCACTAAAAACTGTTGGCAGGCAACTCCGGGTAAGGTAATTGATTTAATACGAAATATTGGGATTAACAAAGGAGGAGAAATACTTGAAGATTGCGAGCTTATAGATGTAAGCAAAACAGGTAAAGTGTATAAAATTATAGTACGAAATCACGATAAAGAATACGTTGAGTACGAAACAGAGATATTTATAAATGCTTTAGGTCCTGAAGCCGAAAAATTTGCTAAACCATTAGGAATCCAAACCGGATTATTCCCTGTAAAACATCAAGCTTTTATTACTCGCAGATTGCCTATGCTTGGTAAAGATGGCATTCCGTTGCCAATGGTAATTGATCGCAGAAACTACAAAGGTTTTACCGCTGTTTACGGGCAACAACTAGCCGAAACTGGACAAGTTATTGGTTGTGCTTCGCCTTCGATAGAAGCCATGGAAGCTGATAAAAATCTTAAAATAAACTCTAAAGATTTCTTAGAAATTGTTTCTGAAATATTTGTCGATTGGATTCCGATGTTATCATCGGTAGGATTTCAAGCTGTTTGGGCTGGCTATTATGTCGAACCTCGTATGATAATCGATCCCGAGCTAGGCTTGTTTACAGGATTACGCGGACAAGGTTTTATGCTTGGTCAGTATTTAGCAAAGATGTATGTCGACTCGTTGGTAGGAAAGGAAGTGCCAGAATACTTTAAGCAATTAAAACTTTCGGGTGATGGTTTGTTAGAAAAAGCTTTTAAATAATAAATAAGCTTAAGAAGCTCTGCATTTAAATAGTCAGTTTCCTCTGTTTTGGGGGTTGTTTGTAACAAAAACAACTTACTAAATCAGAGGAAACTTTTTTATACCCAAAGAACATCAAAATGAGTGATAAAAATGAGGAATCGACCAGGAATACTGTTTGATGAGCTCATCGGCATGAATTCGCTTATCATCAGAATGACTTGGGGTGTAATCAAAATGAGTTGTTCGTCGGTAATAATGTCAGATTAAGCGGTAATAATGTCAGGGGAACTCATCAGAATGAGTTCGATCATCATCAGAATGACTTGGGGTGTAATCAAAATGAGTTGTTCGTCGGTAAGAATGTCAGGTTAAGCGGTAATAATGTCAGGAGGACTCATCAGAATGAGTTAGGAATATGCTAGAATGAACAGTTACATTATCAAAATAAAAAATTACAACTCCATTATATAAGGAGAATACGCAATAACAAGAAAAACTACAAAACAAGGATGTTTGTTATATACCTATATCTCAAGTAAATTTGGAATTGTTGTTTTAGATTTCTAATTTTAGTTCTGACAAAATTTTAAATGATATTCGAAAAGGGATTATTGATATGAGAAACAATAAAATCAATATTTACATTAAGTAATTTGTCATTTTTTTAGGTAATGCAAAGTCTGAGCCTGAAAAAAGCTTTTTTATACTAGCTATACAAAAACTAGCTCGGGTGCAAGACATTGCTATTTTTCAATTTAAAATATTTATTTATGAAAAAATCATTAGTAAATTATTTCAGGATGATAGATGTTACTTCGCAGTATATGCACCAACACGAAACAATTTGGAGCAGCACTGCTATGATTGCTAACTGTGTTACTGAAATAGAAAAAGTAAATGTAGATCGAATTACTGCCGAACAGGCATTGGGCGACTCGAAGGTTTATCTTTCTGAAAAGAAAAACGAAATCAAAAAAATCTTATCGCGCAAACTAGATGGCATTAATGATGTTATTTGTGTGTATGGCGAAATAAACAACAATGCCGACATGGCAAAACGCATGGATAAAAGCGCATCTAAATTATGGAGCATGAGAGACGAAGAATTTGTTGCAGAATATAAAACAATTATAAGCACAGCAACAAAACTAACCGAGCAATTGGCCGATTATGGAATAAATAAAGACGTAATTGACGATGCTCAAAACTATGGCAACATGTTTATCGAAATAGATAACAAGCCACGTTTGTATCGCACCGAAAGTGCTAAAGCTATAGAGAAACTTAATCAGATTAAACATAGCTATCAAAACTTGCTATCAAAACTTGATCGGTTAATGAAAATTTATCAGAATCGCAATTCTGAATTCTATGCCGGATACTTAAGATCCCGAGGTGTAGTAAATAATTAAAATTTTAAACGCAAATTACTTATAGTATTTCCCTTTTCGAATTCTCATACTTAAGATAGCTTCAAAAGTGGCTTCAACTCCCCTTCAACTCCGCTCAGGGAACTACCCAGCCACCAGAAATGCCCGGTCACTGAGCGGAGCCAAAGTGACCAAAACAAAAAAAAGAAGCTCAAAAGAGCTTCTCAAAAAAAACAAAGAGTAAAGTTTGGGGATCTTATATACTCAATTCTATTAAGTATAGGGAGATATTACTCCTGCATTTTTCCTATTATTATAAAACCTTTTTAATGTTTTCGGTTACAATATGTCCGTCGAATAACTGAACTATTCTGTGAGCTTTTTCTGCATCCGAAGGCGAGTGAGTTACCATAACAATAGTAGTTCCTTCGTTGTTTAACTCAGTTAAAAGAGCCATTACTTCTTCTCCATTAGCCGAGTCTAAGTTTCCTGTAGGCTCATCGGCTAATATCAATTTAGGATTTGTAACTACAGCTCGAGCAATAGCAACACGCTGTTGCTGACCTCCAGATAACTGCTGAGGGAAGTGTTTTTTTCGGTGCGACATTTTCATTCGATCTAAAACTTCTTCAACTCTTTTTTTACGCTCAGAAGATGGCATATTCAAATACAAAAGCGGTAACTCTACATTTTCGAAAACTGTAAGTTCGTCTATTAAGTTAAAGCTCTGAAAAACAAAACCGATATTTGATTTTCTTAAATTTGTTCTTTGTCTCTCCGAATATTTCGAAACTTCTTCGTCGACAAAATGCAACTCGCCAGCAGTTGGATTATCTAATAAGCCTAAAATATTTAATAAAGTTGATTTCCCACAACCCGAAGGGCCCATTATTGCTACAAATTCGCCTTTATTAATATTCAAGTTTACTTTATTTAAAGCAGTAGTTTCTACTTCGTCGGTTCTAAACACCTTTACTAATTCGTTTGTTTTAATCATAATTGTAAGTTTTAAATTGTATTATAGACTATTATTATTTTAAAATTAATTGGTCAACATCGTTAAAGTTATCGTAGCTCGATACAATTACTTCTTCGCCCGGTTGTAATCCATCTAATACCTCGTAATATTTAGGATTTTGGCGACCAATCGAAATATTTCGTTTTACAGCTAGGTTCCCGGTTTCGTCAACTACATACACCCATTGTCCTCCTGTACTTTGGTAAAAACCTCCGCGAGGAATCAATACTGCTTGTTTCGACTCTCCTAGTTCTAATTTAATTCTAAAAGTTTGCCCTATTCTTATCTGAGCAGGTTTTTCTGAAGAAAACACCATATCTACAGCAAAGCGTCCGGCATTAACCTCTGGATATACTTTACTTATTTTTAATTGATATTTAGATCCAGCAAATTCGAAACTTCCGGACAAACCTTTCTTTACACGAGCAATATAATGTTCGTCAATCTCAACCCTTAATTTGTAATTGTCTAATATATTAATTGTTCCTATACGAGTTCCATAGGCAATCACCTCTCCTATTTCGGGGTTTAAGCTAGCCAACTGACCATTGCATGTAGCTTTAACATTTAAATTATCTAATCGACCCTGAATAATTTTTAAGTTATCTTGCATGCGCTTTATTTGGTTATCCATCAATCGTAGTTGATCTTTTTTATAAATCGAATCTCTTTTTAAAGCTTCTCGATACAATCTGTATTTTTCTTTTGTGGCACTATACAACTCTAATGATTGGTCGAAATTTTCTTGCGAAATATGCTCTTCGGCTAAAAGCTTTTTATTGTAATCGAAATTTCTTTTTTGCATTTTCAACTGACGCTCTGTTTCTATTAATGTCTGGCGACGATTAAGTCTTTGTAGTTCTAAATTAATTTTTGTATTCTCGTATTCGTTAATTGATCTAGATACAGCAGCTTCGTTGTTCGAGATATCCAAAACAAGATTAGTATTACTTAATCTTAATATTACATCTCCTTTGGTTACCATGCTTCCTTCTTCAATTAATATTTCTTCAACACGACCACCTTCAATTGCATCTAAGTATACTGTACGTATAGGTTCAACCGTACCTATTACAGCTATATAATCCTTAAACTCACTAGCAACAATCGACTCTATTGTTATTTTTTCTTTTTCGACTTTCAATTTCGAACTCTTATCTCCAAATAAAATGTTGTAGGCAACAAGGATTAAAAAAAGACCTCCAACAGTAAACCAAATAGTTTTTTTATTTAGCCATTTATGTTTTTTTTCTATAACTCTATCCATTATTCTAATTTTTTGTAAGATTTATTTAGATTCTCACAAAAGGAATCATTAATTATGCCAAAAGGCTTTTGACTTTGAGCAACTGGTATTTACAAAAAATATTGTTTTTTTAAGCAGCCGAAAGTGTCCGATTTCAAAACATCCAGAGTCCGGAATCGGACACTAAGATATTATTTTTATTGTATATTTACGTTTTATATTTCAATAAACTTAAATTACTTATAATTATTGATTATGGGCGAAAGAATAGGGAAAATTCTCGCAATAGATGACAATGAAGATATATTATTTGCTCTAAAATTACTTTTAAAGAATCACGTTGAGCTTATAAAGACCGAGACTAAACCAGAAAAAATTCCAGAGATATTAAATAACGAAAGTTTTGACGTTATCCTTTTAGATATGAATTTCACTAAAGATGCTATTAGTGGACAAGAAGGTTTTGACTGGTTAAATAAAATACTCGAAATCGACCCAGATGCTGTTGTTGTATTTATTACAGCTTATGGCGATGCCGAAAAAGCGGTAAAAGCGATAAAATCGGGAGCTACCGATTTTGTTTTAAAACCTTGGCAAAACGAGAAAATCTTAGCAACAATATCATCAGCAATAAGACTTCGAAAATCAAAAAGCGAAGCATCAAATTTAAAAAACAAACAAAAAGCAATCAGCGCAATCCAAGATCAACCTTTTCATGAGTTTATTGGAAATAGTGCCGAAATGCAAAAAGTTTTTAATACAATAAACAAAGTTGCAAAAACAGATGCTAATATTCTTATCTTGGGCGAAAACGGAACAGGGAAAGAGCTAGTGGCAAGAGCTCTACACCGAAACTCATTACGTAAAGACGAGGTATTTATTAGTGTTGATTTAGGGTCGATAGCCGAAACTTTATTCGAAAGCGAACTGTTTGGACACACCAAAGGAGCTTTTACCGATGCAAAAAAAGATAAACAAGGCAGATTTGAAATAGCCTCGGGAGGTACTTTATTTCTCGATGAAATAGGAAATTTATCACTACCAATGCAGGCCAAATTGCTTACAGCCTTAGAACGAAGAGAAATTACCCGCGTCGGAGCAAATAAATCAAATAAAATTGATGTTCGATTAATTTGTGCCACAAACAATGATATACACACAATGGTTCATGACGAATCATTCAGACAAGATTTATTGTACAGAATTAATACTGTCGAAATCCATCTGCCTCCATTAAGAGACAGAATCAGTGATATTCCGTTATTAGCTGAACACTTTTTAGGTATTTACTCTAAAAAATATCGCAAATCAATTAAAGGGATTAGCTCGGATGCTATGAAAAAACTATCGCAATACCAATGGCCCGGCAATGTTCGTGAACTACAACACTCATTAGAAAGAGCTGTTATTATGAGCGATTCCAATACAATCCAGCCCGATGATTTCTTTCTTTCGAGTAAGAACGAAAAAGGAACCGAAATTCAAATAAACTCGTACAACCTCGAAGAAATTGAAAAGAATATCATTGTTAAAGTATTAAAACAAAACCAAGGCAATGTTAGTCAGGCCGCAGGAATACTAGGGCTTACAAGAACATCATTATATCGAAGGATGGAAAAATATGGTCTTTAGAAATTTTAAACTAGTAGTTCTTTTTAGAATATTGTTGCTTACCGCGACAATATTTCTTTTTTTCTATGCATTAACCTTAAGCTATTTAACAACCCCGTTCTTAATTGGGCTTATTATTGTTTTTGAAATATACTCACTATTTAAATATCTTGATAAAACCAACAGAGATCTGGCTAGTTTCTTAGAATCAATTCGCTTTTCTGAATTTTCACGTTCTTTTAAAATTGAAGGCATGGGATCGTCGTTTGACGAATTAAACAAAGCTTTTAATGATGTAATTTTAGATTTCCAGAAAGTTCGTTCAGAGAAAGAAGAACAATATCAGTATCTACAAAGTCTTGTCAGAAATATCGATGTTAGTTTAATTACCTATCAACGCAATGGAGTAGTTGATATGGTTAACAACTCATTCAAGAAATTATTTCAAATAAATAGCCTTAAAAATATTCACGATTTAAACGAAATTAGCTCCGAACTGGTTGATACTCTCTTAACATTAGAACCAGGAAATAATAAATTAGTAAAAATTCAGGCCGACGACGATATCTTACAATTAGCAATATCAGGAATCGAGTTTAAAATCCATAACAAGAGTATTGTTCTTGTTACAATTAAAGACATTCAGAATGTTTTAGAAGATCAAGAAACCGAAAGTTGGCAAAAACTTATTCGTGTTTTAACACACGAAATAATGAATTCAATTACACCTATATCATCTATTACATCTACCTTAGATTTAATGCTAAAAGATTCTAAGTCTCACGATACAGAACCAGACAAAGATTCGGTAGAAGATATCCATATGGCAATCCAAACAATAAACAAACGAAGCAACGGACTTTTACACTTTGTAAATACTTACCGAAACTTAACCAAGATACCTAAGCCTAATTTTAAGATTGCTAAGATTAATGAGGTTTTAAGTGATATTCACTTACTCGTAAAAGAAGAAATAAAGGCAAGCAATGTCGATTATAAAGTTACTGTAACACCCGAGTCTATTGAGTTTAATGCCGACACAAAGTTAATCGAACAAGTATTGATAAACCTTATAAAAAATGCGATTCATGCATTAGAAGAAAGAGAAAATCCATTGATAAGAGTTAAAGCTTATTATAATAAACGAGGGAGAGTTACAATTCAGGTTTCTGACAACGGACAAGGTATCTTACCTGATGTTTTAGATAAGATTTTCATCCCGTTTTTTACTACAAAGCCAAAAGGATCGGGCATTGGACTTAGCTTATCAAAACAAATTATGCGTTTACACGGAGGCTCTATTACCGCAACCTCAGAAATAGATAAAGGAACTACATTTACATTAACTTTTTAAACCTATTGTTTCGATTTATAAAAAAGGAGAGTAATACCAGAACATCAATATAAAATAATGCCAATTGCATCTATATTCAGAAAAAAGAAACAATTGGCATTATTATATTTATTTTACCAAACGAGCAATATAAATCGCTCTTTTTAATATACTGTCTCTACTTTGATTTCTGTTCGTAACCAAAAACACCGTAACGTTTGATTCGGGCAAATGCACCCATACATTCTCAAAATTATTGCCATTACTACCCATCCAATAAGTTAAATGGTCATCCTTTTTTATAACATACCAACCCAAACCAAAATTAATTCGATTGTTAATTCTCTGAAAAATCAACTTATTGGTCTCGCTCTTAAGAAAAGTTTTTTTCGAGAAAAAAGCATCATTTAATTTCTTAAAATCGCGAATAGACAAAAACACATTTTTCTGCCCAAACTCATCCAGTCTACTCAACTCATCAACCAAATTATACGAATACAACGATAAAGCCTTATGTCCACGCATAAGCTTTTCTTTTTTACATTTATCTAAATATTTAGGTTTTATCCGTAATTTTCGATAAACCTTTCTATTTGTATAATTATAATACGATTTTTTTGATTTCTTTTCGACAAGTAAAATAAGCAAAGCTAAATCAGAATTTGAATACCCCCAATGAGTTCCTGTCTCAAAATTTAACGAATCAGAGTTAAGCAAAAAATCTAATACTTCTTTAGGCTTTTTAGTTCCTTCAAAACTTTTTAATCCAGATGTATGCTCCAATAAGTTCCGAATTGTTATTTTATTTCCGTAAGCCGGAAATTTTTCAAATACCGAACTAAGAGGCTCATTCAAATCCAGCTTCCCTTTCTCGTACAAATTCATAATAGCCAACATCGTTACTATTCTTCTCATTTTTCCGAAATAAAAATAATGCTGGGAAGTAAGCTTTTCTTTAGTTTCGATATTAGCCGAACCATATACCTTTTCAAAAACAGTTTTATCGTTTTGGTATACACCTAAAATAGCTCCTGGGAAATTTCCCTCATAAAAATAAAATAACTTATCTATGTCTAACGAATCTTGCTTACTTATACTTTGCGAAAAAACATTCATCAAAGACATATTTATAATTATAATCGTAAAAAAATATCTCATAACCATTCCTTTATTTTAGTTTTGACAATACATTACCTTTTTTTCTTCGGCCGGTTTATAGCCCAAATCTATAGCTTTCGAAAAATCAACACATGCACCTTCCATATCTTTTGCATTTACTTTCGAAATTCCTCTATTGCAAAACACCTCACCATCTAATGGATTATGCACCAAATAAACATCATAATCAACAATAGCTTCTTTATGCTGCCCCATTAAACCTTTCGATACAGCACGAGCTAAATATGCATCGTAATAATTATTTTTAAACTGAATTGCCAAACAAAATTCTGTTACTGATTTCTTAAACATTTGTCTGAAAGCATAAACAACCCCTTTGGTATAGTGAGCCTCGGGATAAGATTGTTTTTGCTGAATTGCCAAGTTCAATTCTTTTAATGCATCATTTAATTTTTTCTGTTTTATATAAATCAGAGCTTGTCGATAATACAACTCAGCATCTTTACTATTTATTTTTTTTGCTTTTTGTAAATATTTTAAAGCCTCTTCATAGTTTTTTAATTTCGAATATGAAACTGACATATATTTTAAATTATCAAAATTCGCAGGAGTACTCTCAAATACTTTTAAGAAATCGCTAACCGCTCCCTGATAATCCTGAATCTGATATTTAAAATATCCTCTTTGATAATAAGCATCAATATTACCTTCATCTAATTCTATTATTGCATTATAGTCAGAAATTGCTCCCTTATAATCAGAATTATCAATTCGGTATTTCACCCTACGATTGTAAGCATCTAAATTTTTATTATCAATTTCTAATGATTTATTAAAATCTAATATCGAAGTCTCAAGGTCACCTAGATTAGCCCAAACAATCCCCCTCTGATGATAGGCTTCTGCATACAAAGAATCTATTTTTATAGCTTCGGTTAAATCTTTAAGAGCCTCTTTGTTATTATTTAAACTCGAATTAGATAAACCTCTAAAATAATATATATCAGCATTTTTATTGCCAAAGCCAATAACCTTATCTAAATCTTGGACAGCAGCTTTAAAGTTTTTTAATTTAATATAGACTAAAGATCGATTAAAAAAGTTTTCTGAAGTTTCGACTAAAGACAACAAAAAGTTATAATCAACTAAAGCCTCCTGCATTTTATCTGAATTGTAATACAATTTAGCCCTTAATGCTAAAGCCTGAATATTTTCCTCATTAAATTTTAAGGCTTTATTTAAATTCTCAAGCATCATATCTTTCTTTAGCGAGTCTTGAAAAATTAAAGCTTCGTTGTAATAATAATTAGAGATTTTGGGTTTCGATACAAAATAAACAACTGCTATAATAAGAATAGCACCAACCAAAAACAACCATTTTTTCATACGCTTATATTTTTAAAAAATTAATATTATTTCTATTTATTGTTCTTTTTTGCAAAA
This sequence comes from Bacteroidales bacterium, assembly GCA_022360575.1. Taxonomy (GTDB): domain Bacteria; phylum Bacteroidota; class Bacteroidia; order Bacteroidales; family UBA12077; genus UBA12077. Next base: position 14,865 of record JAKSCO010000197.1, read on the forward strand.
ATTGTTTTTTATCTCTCGGGTATATTAAATCATAAAACCTTTAATATTCAAGGCTCAACACTTGATCCTTGCAACATTAATAATGTGTATTAAACTTTATTTATCACAAAGACTTCATCTACTAAGGCTTACACACAACAAAAATCATTACACACAATGTATTTATCTCGATTATTTGTGCCTAAAAAATAATTCATGATGCAATCTGTTTGTCGCTTTAATTTACACCAAGCAATTATATGAAAAAATAATTATTTTGTTACATAATAGTGGAAATTGTGAATCTTTTCTACAATCAAACTGAGAGTAAAATTTCATCTTGAATCTATCAAAAAATAAAGTGATTTAAAAAATGGAATCTGTAAGTAAAGTAAAAAAAGAAGGGCAAGCTACTTACATCGCACCGCTACAACCTTCTACCCTTGCTATCTTCCGATCCTGGGGGAGTTCAAAGGGAGCTGGTCGTGTAAGACTTGCCCGAGGGCACAAAAGTAGAAAAATATCGAATCTTTTCAAATAATTAATCATTTATTTTTGCGAAAACTGGTATCTTTGTTTTCAACTTATCAATAATCACATATAATGAAAACAAAATCAACCTTTTGGAAAAATAGCTTAATTTTTGGAATAATTACAGGTATTGTGCTAATCTTATATTCGTACCTATTAACAAAGCTCGAATTGGATCAAAACAAAGCTCTATTATCAGCAGCCTATTTAATAATTATAGCATCTTTAGTTATCGGCATAAAGAATTATCGAGATAAACATTCATCTGGAACCATCAGCTATGGAGGTTCTCTTGGGTTTAGTATGATAATAATTTCTATTTCAGCATTGTTTACCAGTATATATACGTATGTATTTCTAAATAACAATCCCGAAATAATTGAGAGATCAAGAATAACAACCGAAAACGAATTTATAGCAAAAGGAATGTCCGATATGCAAATTGAAATGGCAACAAAGTTTATTTCAGCAGAATTTTCGGCTGGATCAACACTCCTCTCTTATCTATTAATGGGCTTTGTTATTGCTCTAATTATTTCGGCAATTATGAAAAAGGGAGGCGATCCTTACCAACAAGCAATGCAAGATATTAACGAAGAATAAATACATATTAAATAAGGTATATCCGAAAAGAAAGAACTATACAATCTTACTTTTCGGTTATTTTTAATTTTAAAAACAAAAGTATGGATATTTCAATAGTAGTGCCTTTATTCAATGAAGAAGAATCGTTACCCGAATTAATGCAATGGATTGATAAGGTTATGAATAAAAATAATCTCACTTACGAAGTTGTAATGATTGATGATGGTAGTAGAGATAAATCGTGGGAAGTAATAAAGAATCTAAAGACAGAATATTCAACACTAAAAGCAATTAAATTTCAGCGTAACTACGGAAAATCAGCAGCATTGCACACTGGTTTTCGGCAAGCAGCCGGAGATGTTGTCATTACAATGGATGCCGATTTACAAGATAGTCCGGAAGAAGCCCCTGAGTTGCATCAGATGATTATGACTAAAGGATACGATTTAGTTTCGGGATGGAAAAAGAAACGACACGATCCATTTTCAAAACGCTTTCCGAGTAAAATATACAACCGTTTAGTAAGAATGGTAACAGGAATAAAACTTCATGATTTTAATTGTGGTCTTAAGGCTTACAGAAAAGATGTAGTTAAAAGCATTGAGGTTTATGGCGACATGCATCGTTATATGCCCGTATTAGCTAAATCAGCGGGATTTAATTCTATCGGAGAAAAAATAGTTCAACATCAAGCTCGTAAATTTGGAGTTTCAAAATTCGGATTCGGACGTGCCCGAGGGATGCTCGATTTATTAACAATTTCGTTTATTTCGAGATTTGGGAAAAAACCTATGCAATTTTTTGGCACATTAGGGACTCTTATGTTTCTTGCCGGATTAATTGCTGCCGGATGGTTAGGCGCTCAGAAATTAATTGCACTATGGCATAATCAAAAAGCTCCTTTGATTACTTCTAGTCCATATTTCTATATCTCGCTTGCAACAATGATTATTGGAACACAACTCTTTTTAGGAGGATTTTTAGGAGAGCTAATATCTCGTAGTTCGAGCGACAGAAATAATTATGAGATTGACGAAAAAATTGTTGATTGATACAAACAAAACAATTCGAACACACCACAAGTTTATTTTAGACAATAATTAAAGAAGAATATAAACATATGAGTAATAAAGTAAAAATACTTATAGGTCCAGCTTATCCTTTGCGTGGCGGAATTGCCGATTTTAATCAAGCTTTAGCAACAGCTTACAATTTACAGAATAAACAAAATAAGATTTTTACTTTTTCGCTTCAATATCCAAAATTTCTGTTTCCCGGAAAAACACAATTATCGCAAGGAGAAAAACCCAAAGATTTAAATATCGAATTAGGAATAAACTCTATAAATCCATTTTCATGGTTTAAAATTGCACGAAAAATATCAAAAGAAAATCCCGAAAGCATAATTATTCATTATTGGATGCCTTTTATGGCTCCGTGTTTAGGTGTTATTGCTCGTCGTGTAAAAAGAAAAACAAAAGCTCAAGTCGTAGGTCTAATACACAATGTTATTCCTCATGAAAAATTCCCTTTGGGTAATTTACTTACAAAGTTTTTTGTAAAATCATGCGACAGTTTTATCGCTATGTCAAAGTCAGTGTTAGGCGATTTGGATCAATTTACAAACAATAACAACAAAAAATTCTCGCCACATCCGATATACAATACTTTTGGCGAAAAAGTAGATAAACAACAAGCTATAAAATATTTAAAATTATCTTCTGATTTTAAATACATTTTATTCTTTGGAATAATACGTAGATATAAAGGATTAGACCTTTTGCTTGAAGCCTTAGCAAATGATAATCTGAAATCAAAGAAAATAAAACTAATTGTTGCTGGCGAATTTTACGAAGACAGAACTTACTATGATCAGATTATAAATAAATTTAATTTAAAAGATCATGTCATTTTTACAAATGCTTTTGTCCCAACAGACGAGGTTAAATATTATTTTTCGGCATCGGATATAATAGTTCAAACATACAAACATGCAACACAAAGCGGAGTAACACAAATAGCTTATCATTTCGAGCGTCCTATGTTAGTAACTAATGTGGGTGGTTTGTCTGAGATTGTTCCTCACGAAAAAGTTGGTTATGTTACCGAAACAAATCCTCAGTCGATAGCCCAAAGTCTGATTGCTTTTTTTGACCAAAATAAAGAAAGTGAATTTGCAGCTAACACAGCAAAAGAAAAAGAAAAGTTTAGTTGGGATAAATTTATCGAAGCTATAGAATCACTATAACTTCGAATTTATAAATCGAATAATTTCTTCTTTTTTATCGGGATGAAACCATGTAAATTCTTTATCTCGATTAAACCACGAAATTTGTTTCTTAGCATAATGGCGCGAATCTCTTTTTATAAGCTCAATTGCTTTGTCAAGATCAATTATCCCGTCGAAATAATCGAAAAGTTCTTTATACCCAACAGTATTTAGCGAATTTAGATTCCGATCGGGGAAAAAACGTCGGGCTTCGTCAACAAGACCTTCTTCAACCATTTGATCTACTCTGAGGTTTATTCGATTGTATAATTCTACACGATCGCGTTCTAATCCTATTTTTATAATATTAAAGTCGCGTTGTTTTTTTGGTTTAGATAAAAAAGAAGAATAAGGCTTTCCGGTTTGTAACGAAACCTCAAGCACCTTTAGCATTCGTTTTGGATTTTTTAAATCAACACGCTCATACGAAACAGGATCGAGCATTTTTAATTGCATACGCAAACTCTCTATTCCTTCTTTTTCGAATCTTTCTTTTAGCTCGTTTCGCAAATCCTGATCGACTGTAGGCAATTCATCAATGCCATTACAAACAGCATTAATATACATCCCCGACCCTCCTGTCATTATTACTTCGTTGTACGAATCGTGAAGTTGTTTTAATTTATCAATCACTTCGAATTCGAACATACTTGCATTGTAATAATCATAAATAGATACGTTGCCAACAAAATGATGTTTAACTTCGCTAAGCTGCTGATCGGTAGGAACTGCTGTTCCTATCTTTAGTTCGCGATAAACCTGACGCGAATCAGAAGATATAATCTCGGTATTATACTCCTTAGCAATATCGATACTTAAATCTGTTTTCCCTATTCCTGTCGGCCCTACAATAACAATCAGATTCTTCATCCGTTTATAATTTTGTTAGTTATTCGTTTCGTACTATTAATACTCTTTTTTATAAAAAAACCTCTTAATTTTTATTTCAATACTTCGATATAGCCATACTACTCTATTTATCATAAAAGAGTTTAAATATTATAAACTTGAAATAAAATTTAAGGTATCGATATTATCGGCATAATCCCATAGTTCTGGGCTTTGAGCTTTACCTAAAGGCAATGCATTTTTTATCTTTTCTGAACAAGAAACAATACACTGTATTGATTCTTTATGAAAATCTAAAAATTCATTTAGCTTATCTATATCTTGATAATACTCAAAATATATAACTCCAATGGGCGAAGAAAAATCTTTCGATTCTTTTATAAGAGCAAATCCATTATCGAAATGCCGAATCTGATTCATTAGGTAAATAGACCTGTTGTAATCATAGTTATTAGCATATTTATTATGCTTATAAATATTCTGAAAAGAATCGATACTAGTAAAAAGCTTCTCGAAAGAATAATTTTGGGGGACAAATAGTTTAGAAACATTTCGACAGCCCAAACCAAAATAACTAAAAATATCAATTCCTAATTTTTGGAGTTCATTAGAAGTTTCATTTCCTGTTAATACAGCAACCGAACTCCGATTTTTCCTTATAATATGAGGATATTTCCCAAAATAATATTCGAAATAACGAGCTGTATTATTATTACCTGTAGCAATAACTGCATCAAAATTTGTTAGTTTATCTTCGCAAAAAACAATTTGTTTTTCGAAATCTTGATTTAACGAAATTAGATATTGACTAATAAATTTTAACAAGCGATTATCTTTCGACGAAAGTTTCCCTACAAAAACATCTCCCGAGATAAGAATTGTCAAAAAATCGTGAAATCCAACCAAAGGGATATTACCTGCGGTAACTACACCTATTCGAGATTGTTTGGTTTTATTATTCAATTTAGGATACTTACTAATCCACGAATTAATTTTTTCGCGATCGAGAGATTTGGCTATAGCATCTAAAGCTTGTAATATATTTTGAGGAGTAAACCATGGATTATATACACAATCATTCTGTACTATTTCATTCAATAGTTTGGTATACTCATTTTGTTCTTCCTTACGAACAAAATTCGAAATAAACAGCCCTAATTTTACAAATGCATCAATGCGTTGAATCAAATCCATGATAAATATTTTTTGCAAAAGTAAATAATACCCAAAAAACATCAAAATGAGTGATCGAAACGTTTCCTTTTTATAAATCCCTCACCTTAAAATTTATTTGGCATAAAAAAAGGATGATCAATTTAAATTAATCACCCATAGTATTGTAAAATTTCAATATTGACTAAATGAAATTTTCCCAAGGCATTTGAGTTAATACAGCACCCAGAAAAACTACTATAATCAACACATAAACAATATATAATCCAGATAAAGCTGTTCCTATAATAGCACAAACTCTTCCTGCGTTTAGATTTTTTAACGAAGTTATAGTAAATTTTTCAGGAGTTTCGTTATACAAAGCTTTTGCCTTTTTTGATAAAACTAAAGCTATAATTCCCATGGTTGTTCCAAATATTCCATAACACCAACACACTACGATAGATAAGATTCCTAATACTAAAATAGCTGTCGAATTTGGTAATGGTACTTGTACTTGATTATTCACTGGTTGATTCTCAATTGTTGTATTTTCCATAATTTAGGTTTTATTTAAGTTAATGACTTATAAATATAGTTTAACACAACGATACTTGTGTTTATCATAAATAAATATTTTAGAATATTAGCTCCATTTTTAAATTTGAATATCAAATGTAGAATTAAAAATACGATTAATCCAATAGTAGGAATAAGTGCAGGGAACAATCTAAAGCTTTCCAAAAAATCTCCTTTTAATAATTGAACAAAAGCTCTTTGCATACCACACCCCGGACATTCGATTCCAAAATATTTCTGATAAAAGCAGGATTGCATATGCGACTCAAGCCATGTTATTAGCTTATTTAACATTGTTGGTCTGTTATAAATATTGACACAAAAATATTATTTATTCTATAAAATCAGCATTTATCCATTAATCTTTTGCTTGAGAGTAATTTTTGTAATCAATTTTATATAAAATGCTATAAAATGCAGGAATAAAAAATAAAGTTATAATTGTACCAAAAAGTAAACCTACCATTATAGTTACTGCCATAGGTCTCCATATTTCGCCCCCTCCTAAATACAAAGGGATTAAGCCAAAAATAGTAGTAAACGAAGCTAACAAAATTGGTCTAAAACGTTGCAAGCAAGCTTCGATAACAGCCTCTCTAGAATCTCTTTTAAGCTCTTTTTCTTCTATCTCAATCCTATCAATAAGTACTATGGCATTGTTTATTACAATTCCTGAAAGAGAGATAACCCCCAAAAAAGCCATAAAACCAAAAGGCTCTCTAAAAATTAATAAACCTATTACCATGCCGACAATACCTAAAGGTATAGTACTAATAACCATTGTTGTTTTTCGTAACGAGTTGAATTGTATGATAAGCAACATTACAATTATAAAAGCCGAAAGAGGTAAATATTTGGCTACAGCCCCCATATTTTCGGCACTATTTTCGGCATCACCACCTAGTTTATACGAATAATTACCCCACATTTCCGACTGCTCTTCAAGCCACGGTTTTATCTCGCTAATTATCTCTGATGCATTTCCCGACGAAGTAAGCTCGCTAGAAACAACAATTGTTCGTATCAAATCTAATCGTTTGATTTTTGAATACTGCCACTGCGGAATAATATTAGCAACCTGTAATAAAGGAACAGCTTTCCCTGTTCTTTGCGAATACACATTTAATGTTTCGATAGAAGTTAAAGATTGTTGCTTGTTTTTATTACTAAGCATTACAATAGGAATAGTTTTGTCTCCCTCGCGATACTCGCCTGCTTTAAACCCATCTAATACTGTTTGCAACGATATAGCAATATCCTGATTGGTTATTCCTGCTGCTCGAGCTCTATTCTGATCTATATTTATAATTATTTTTTTCCCTTTTGGACCCCAATCGTCTTTTATATTTTTTGTTCCCGAAATCGAAAACAATTTGGTTTTAACATCCTGAGCTATGTTGGCTAATTTATCAGGGTTATCGCCTGATATTTTAATCTCGACAGGAGTACCTGCACCACCGGCTCCCAAAAATTTTACTTTTATATCTGCATCAGCAAACTTATTAAAGCAATAATCATCCAACCTTTCAATCATCGCTTTATTAATTAAAAACGACGATGTATTAATAAAAATATGAGCATAATTCGAATTGGGTTCGTCGGCAGTGTAACCTAAATCGTACGACGAAGGTCCTTTACCTATATAAGCCGACCAGTCAACAATTCCTTCGCTGCGCTCATCGTTTACCTGTAAGTTTTCTTTAATAAAATCTTCTATTTGCTGAATAATCGATTGTGTTGCTTCGATTCGTGTCCCTTCGGGTAAGTTAACATCAACAGTTATCATATTTCTATCGCTGTCGGGGAAAAAAACAAACAATAAAATAGAAAAACCAAAAATGGCTAGAATAAACATTCCGACAATACTTAAAAGGACTAAACGTTTCCAATTTAGGGCTTTGATAATTAATTTTTGATAATGCTTTTTTAGTGTATTAATTAATCTGTCGATAAAACTTTGCTTTTGTTGCTGCTTATTTTTTATGTTTAAAAAAAACACACAAAATAAAGTTGTTATAGATAAAGAAATAACCCAAGATGATAAAAGAGCTATTGTTATAACAACAAATATAGGTCCCATGATATCGCCCATTACCGATTTGGCCATAAAGAATGATAGAAATGCAGCCGATGTTGTTAATGTTGATATTAACAATGGAGTAAATAACTCAGAACCCGAATCAATTGCAGCTTTCCGTATCTCGATCCCATTTTTTACTTTCACCATTATCGACTCGGCCACAACAATAGCATTATCGACCATCATACCAAGAGCCATAATTAAAGCAGCCAAGGATATTTGATTTAAACCAATATCAATTAAACCCATTATCATTAAAGTTGTAATGGTTACAATAGGTATTAAACTGGCAATAATCAAACCTGTACGTATTCCCAGAAAAAATAACATAACAGCCAAAACAATAGCTATTGATTGCAATAGATTACTTATAAAACTTTCTATCTTTTGATTAATATATTTATCAATAGATGCTAATCGGAATACCTCTAAACCAACAGGCAAATTTTCCTGCCATTTTTTTAACAACAAATCAATATCATTTCCTAATTTAATTATGTTGCTTCCTTTTTTTAGCGACACATGTAGCGACAAAGCATCTAGCCCGTTTACTCTTACTTTTTGTTTAGGAGGATTAATATAACCTTTATGAATTGATGTAATATCGCCAAGAGCTATAACCTGACCACTTTTACCCAAAGGGATTAATGTATTTTTAATGTCATCAATATCGTTGAAATTACCTGTAGGTTCTAATATTATTCGTTCATCTTCGATAATAATTTCACCTCCCGAATTTAAAATATTTGTATTACTAATTATTGCTTGCAAACTGTTTGATGTTAGTCCGTATGTTTTAAGCTTTATATTGTCAAAATTTACAAAAACACGTTCGTCTTGAGCACCATCTATTTCTACTTTTGCAGCATCGTCGAGTTTTATAAGCTCATCTCTGAAATCATCGGCATATTCTTTCATTTCTTTATAAGAATATCCATCGCTTGTAATTCCGATAGCAATACCAAACACCTCTCCTATTCCATCGTCGTTTAGTCTGGGATGTACATTAACTGGCAAGCCTTCTATCTTGTCTAACTTACGTCTTAATCGATCCCAAACAGCTTGTAATTGCTCGGGAGCCACATCAATTTTTAGCTCAACACTAACAACCGATAAGCCTGTGCGCGATGTACTTGTTACTCGTTTCAGCTCCGGAAGTTCTTGTGCCACTTTCTCTATTTTATCGGTAACTAACTCTTCGACCCGCTCGGGACTAGCTCCATTAAAAACACTAACAATTGTAGCTACCCTAATAGTATACGGAGGCATACTATCTCGCGAAAGCGATTGATATAAAACAATACCCATAACTACAACAACAGTAAGAATACTTAATACTATTCTGTTTTTTTCTATTGCAAATTTGGTTAGGTTCATATCTTTATATTTTCTTTAATTGTCTTTTATCGTTTTTCTCTATAACAAAGAGGATTTCTTATCTTAATGCCCAAATCCCTCTATTGGAATATGTATTTTACTTGTATCAATTATTGTAAGCGTACCTTTTGTTTATCCAACAAGGTTTGTAATCCGGCAACAGCAATTTTATCGCCTTCATCAAGACCATCGACAACAATAAAACCCCTGTTTGTAATTTTACCAATATGAATATATTTCTTTTTCACAATTCCTACATTCTCTTTTTCATCTTCGATTCGAAAAACAAAATTCCCTTTACCATCGTGACCCACAGCTTTTACAGGAACAGTAAGCACTTTATGTACTTCTGATTTCTGTTCGTTAAAAGTAAAAGTTACTTCGGCAACCATCCCTGGTTTTATTGCTTCTATTGGATTTAAGACTTTTATCTTTACCGGAAATGTCGAAGCTTTAATATCTAATACAGGAGCTACCTGAATAACACTCCCTGCGAATTTTTCATTTTCGATTGCCGAAAAAACAACCTGTACTTTTAATCCCAGCTCAACTTTATTCACAATATTTTCGGGCAACCCGACACTTACATTAATTCCTTGCCCAGAATTTAATACAGCAATAACCTGCCCAGCCGAAACATTCTCGTTTATTTCGTTATTCGACAAAGCAATAACTCCATTGGTTGGAGCATAGATAAAACCATAATTTATTTGTGTTTGTCTTATATCTTTATTGCGTTTTGCCGATTCGTATTTATCCGAAGCCGTTTGATAGTTATTTTTTGCCGCCTCGTAATCGCTCAACGAAGCACTTCCCCGTTCGTACAATATCTTACTCCTTTCGAGACTCGATTTGGCTGTATTCATTCCCGATTTTGCTGTATTTAATGCAGAAATAGATTGCTCGTAAGCTAAATTAGCTTGTACATTATCGAGTTTAGCTATTAAATCTCCTTTTTTTACCCGCCGTCCTACTTTTGCATTTAGTTTTGTTATAATTCCACTACTTCTGAAACTCAACTCGGTTTGTTCGCTGGCTTTAGCAACACCACTAAAAGTACGTTTGTTTGTATCATCGGTTTTTCCTAACACCTGATACCTAACAGGTCGTAAAATCTCTTTTTCTTTAGTTTGTTCTGTTTTACATGCTGTAAACATCAAAAAAACAATAAGTATTAGTAGTCTGAATATTTTTATTGTTGTCATAACATATCCTATTTATCGTAGTTTATAATAAATTGACGTGCTCGAAGTATAAATTCGTTATTATCGGCTTCTGAATTCAGAAAAAGAAAATATCCTAACACTCGCTGCATTTCGGCTAAAACTAAAAGGTAATTATACTGAGCAGTAGCTCGAACCAATTGTGCTTTTAAATAATTATTTTGTGCATCTAATAACTGAATTACAGGAATAGAACCCACTTTGTATGCATTTTGCGACAAATCTAAACTCTCGCGTGCATATTTCTCGTTAGCTTTTGATGTTTCGATATTCGAAATTTCTTTTAATAATGCTGATGCTATCGAATTAACTTGTTTCTCGATATCTTGTATCGCTCCAGCTCTTTTTATATTCAATTGTGTTTGTTGTATTATTGAGGTTTGGTGACTTATATTTTGTTGATTTCGTTGAAATATCGGAATCGACAGGTTTAAAGCGACATTGTAATTACCATCTGGCGGAACAGGATACCCCTGAGGAACAACAGCCCCTTCGCCCGATCGTGAAAAAGTATAATTGTAGGCTCCTTTTAATGCCAGAGTAGGAATAAATCGACCATACGAATTTAACTTATAACTCCGATTTATGGCTTTTAAATTATAATCTATATTTTTTATTTCGGGAGCATTTCTTAAAGCTTCATCAATAAAAAAATCGATTAATGCAGGACGCTTTTTAGGATCATCAAGTATTTTTAGCAAATCGGTATATTTATATTTTTCAAACAATTCGCTTTCTAAGTTGGCATCCTCAATACTTATTTTAGCTAAAATCGGGCGATTCATTAATTGATTCAAGCTATAATAAGCCTGATTTAATGAGTTACTCCCTTCGATTAAGCTCTGCAAATTTTGCGACAACTCACTCTTAAAACGCAATACATCAGATTTTCCTGAAGCTCCAACTTCGTAATTTTGTTCGGCTATTTTTAAATTCTTTTTTGTTATCTGTAAATTTTGATTTTGGATATAAACATTTGTTTGCAAAATCAATGTATTAAAATATGCTTTATAAGCATTAAGCAATGCATTTAACAAACTTGTATTATAGCTTTGTTCTTGAGCCTTTTTAAGATTTTTCTGGATAGAAATATTCGCACTTGATTGTTCTGAATAAATAACTTGTTCGAGACCAATATTTCCAGAAGTCGAAAATTCGGGCTTACTACCCAAAGCTATCTTTGCTGTTTCTTTATCTAAATAAATTCCTGATGCACTAGCATCAATTCGAGGTAGATAATTACTTTTCGAAACTTTTACTTTTTGCTCACTCAACTCTACTTCTTTTTTATCGGCTTGCAACAACAAATTATTTTCGATAACACGATTCATTACATCAACAATAGAAAAAGTTGTTGACAGGTTTCTATTTTTGCCTACCACAAAATTGGTTTTATCAACCATGCCATATTTTAAAGGAAAATCTATTTGATTAGCTGTTACTACATTTATCGATAATATTTTATTGTAATCTAAAAATATTGGCAAATCCTTCGGATTTACTCCATTTAGTATCGACTCTATATTTAAAGCAATACGCCTGAAAAAAAGCTCGTAGTTTACCTCAGCTTCGTAAGTTGCCAAAACACCCCGCTTTACGTCATTTATACCAAATGCTGTAAGCGACGGAATTCCGTTTTCATTTATTGCATCTATTATTTGATCGAATTGTTTATCGTCTGACGATCGATTTAAGCCCAAATAAACAGCATCAAGACCATCGAGCTGTGTTGTGATATCGGTAGTTTCGTTAACAGAAATAATTTTGACATTAACCTCTTTATCTCGAAAATATTTCTCGAAATATTGTTTAATTGGCAACAAATTCAATATAAATTCATCTACTAATATTCCTAGATTTTTGTAATCGATTAATTTTTTTAAAGCCTCTAAATCTTCGCTAAACGAAAAAGGTGTTAATAAAAATGTTAAGTTATCTATCCCCGATGTTTTTTTCTTATCCGAGAATCTTATAAAATCGCGATTAATCGGACTCAATAAAATTATGGGCTTCGGAAAATTTTTCTCGTTATGAAGCATTATTGTATTTACAACTCCAAATGCCAGTATTATATCGGTATTGTCATTTAATAATTTCTGATAATTTTCTTTTGCTTTGTCCGATTCGAAATTATTTAACAGTACACTTTTAAACTCAACTTTATTTTCTTTACCTACTACTGCTCTAATTTCTTCTTTCAAACTTTTAAGAATCGGAACCAGCTTTTTATCGCCTTTATCATCTAAAATACCTATCGAAATAATATTCTGATTTTGAGAAAAACCAATTAAGGAAACACAAAATAAAATCAGAAATAACAAATAAAATCTCATCTACTTATGTTTTTAAATTTTGTATTATTCGGTTTGTGTTGTTAATAATTTAGATCATACAATATAACAACCCTTTACACAAAAAGTTTATTCAATACAAATTGAATAAGAAAACTATTCCTCAGAATGACAATAAAAAATGGGGTTTTAATTTTTCAACCAATAAAACAGAAGTAGCGTATCGAAAATATTATACCAAATGGATTTCAAGATGAGGGATTTGTAAAAATGAATAATTTTTGTCTTAGACACGACGAAACAGTAAAAGATAGCCGAGTTATCTTGCAACTTTTTTGGCAATGGATAAGGCAAAAAGAAACTTTTTTACCACTCATTTTGATATTCTTTTGGTATTATACCCTGAGTTCGATTCTAAATAAATCCATATTAGTCCTTACCTACCCAAGGTATTTGGGTGTATTACTTCTTAATATATGGAATTGTTTGTTTAAGAAATAAAACTCCTTTTTCTGTTGCAAGTTTGTACCTAAAATTTGCGGCAGTGGGAGAATGTTGATTACCTTAATGCGTATTCACCTCTTTCCTTTTTCCACCGATGAAAAAGGAAACGAAAAAATCTAGGCAGTCAAGCTCGCTTACCCATTATCGATTCACAATCGAAACAATTCTTTAAGTTCTTTTGTCTTGACACAAAAGAACCAAAAACTCAAGGTTCGCTGATATTTTTATAATAAAATTTACAAAATAGACTTTATCGCACATCCCTAGTCGTATCGATGATAGATTCTTTGCATTTCTTTTTGTTTTTGCTTCGATACTGAGGGATGCTTACTTGTCCTATTCGCACTCAGCCTATTTTTTATTTTATGGAAAAAAATCTCATGATAACCGATCTTATTCTCTTAAAAAGAGAATTTATTAATCATAAAATATTCTATTTCTGAAAAGGAATACGAAAACAGAATTTGTCGATTTCAGAACCCTTCATGATTTCAAGATATATTAAAAATCATGAAGGTTATTCGCAAGACTCATGAGATCGCTTCGCTTAGTTCACGAGCGGGATGAGCTTCGGACTTGTGGGAGTGAGTATCTACTTGGTTCTTTAATCTCAAAGAACAGAAAGAAAATATATTATGAGCGCTCTCATTGTTTGCGGTTGTACACGTTGCGTCAACACGACTATTTATTGCGATGAGCTAATCCTATATTTTTACTATTCAACAAGTCATTCTGGTGATGATCGAACTCATTTTGACGAGCTCACCTGACATTGTTACTGATCAACATGACATTCTTACCGACGAACAACTCATTCTGATTACATCCCAAGTCATTTTGATGATGATCGAACTCATCCTGATGAGCTCACCTGACATCATTACCGCTTCGCCTGACATTCTTACCGACAAACAACTCATTCTGATTACATCCCAAGTCGTTCTGATGATGAACAAACTCATTCTGATAAGTTCACTTAACTTTGTTATGGTTTTCCTTGCAATTTTTTGGCAATGACTAAGGCAAAAAGAAACACTTTTACCACTCATTTTAATGTACTTTCGGGATAAATAAGCAAATGTATATTTATCGGAAATCAAATCGCCCTCCCCACAAGAAACAATATTATAAAGCAAAAAGCACCTCGAAAGGTGCTTTTTTACGGATAAACTCAATAGTCGTAAACCATTTCATCTAATCACTAAACTATAAATTTTAATAATAGATCGGCACATGGTGCCAATCTATTATCCTTTAATTACTATTTATCTTTGTATTCTTCAAGAATAGCTTTAACTCCTTCAGGCGAAACACGTCCGTAAGTTTTTTCGCCAACAAGAACAACTGGTGCTAAACCACATGCTCCAACGCAACGCAAACAACTTAACGAGTGTTTTCCATCTTCGGTAGTTTCTCCAACTTCGATATTCAACTGACGCTTGAATTCTTGTAAAACATTATCTGCTCCACGAACATAGCAAGCAGTACCAGTACAAATCGAGATAGGATGTTTACCTTTAGGTAACATTGTAAAGAAAGAGTAAAATGTAACTACCCCATATACTTTAGCTACCGACATATTTAATCCTTGAGCAACAGCTTCCTGAACTTCAGCTGGTAGATAACCAAAATGTTCTTGAGTTTTATGAAGAACGTTAATTAACTCGCCTTCTTCGTTATTAAAAGACTTACAAATTTCTTTGATTTTGTTTAAGTCCTTTTCTTTTAATTTAACTTTTATACTTGACATCGATTTTTCCTCCAAATTTAAATATTCAACTAGCTAATTTCAATTTTCTTACTCTTATCGAAATAAGCAGTATGTAATAAATGATGGGCTTTTTCGCTCATTGGTTTTCCTAAGAACTCTTCGTACAATTTAATAATGTATGGGTTCTCGTGTGACTTACGGATTGGCTTTCCTGCATCTTCTTGGTAAATAGCTCTAGTTCTAGCTTTCAATATCTCAGAATTACTATGGTGTAGAGGCTGACCACCACCACCAATACATCCTCCAGGACATGCCATTATTTCAATTGCATGAAACTCTGATTTTCCTGATTTGATATCTTCTAATAATTTACGAGCATTTCCTAATCCATGAGCAATACCTATTTTAATAGGAGTACCATCAAAATCAATAGTAGCTTCTCTAATTCCGTCTAATCCTCTTAATTCTTCGAAATCTATTTTTTCAAGTTTTTTCTTTGTATGTACTTCGTAAGCAGTACGAGTAGCAGCTTCGATAACACCACCAGTAACACCAAAGATAACACCTGCTCCTGTAGATTCTCCAAGAGGTTTATCAAAATCTTCTTTAGGTAAAGTATTTAAATCTAAGTTTGCTTCTTTTATTAAGTGAGCCAACTCGCGAGTTGAGATTGAGAAATCTACATCAGGATTTCCGTCAACTTTAAACTCATCACGTTGAGCTTCGTATTTCTTAGCTAAACAAGGCATTATAGAAACAACAACTAAATCGTCTCTCTTTACATTAATTTTGTCAGCAAAGTAAGTTTTAGCTATAGCACCAAACATTTGCTGTGGAGAACGAGCAGTTGAAGGAACATCTTTCATTTCTGGGAAATTGTGCTCAAAGAAATTAACCCAAGCAGGACAACACGAAGTAAGGATAGGTAATTTTACATCTTTATCTCCACTTAAGTGTTTTGTTAATCGTCCTAATAACTCTGTTCCCTCTTCCATAATGGTTAAGTCAGCAGCAAAATCAGTATCGAATATATGATCGAAACCTAAACGACGTAAAGCCGAAACCATTTGTCCAGTAACTAATGTTCCTGCCTCCATTCCAAACTCTTCGCCTAAAGCAGCACGAACAGCAGGAGCAGTTTGAACAACTACAGTTTTTGTAGGATCAGAAAGAGCATTAATAACATCTCTAGTATGATCTTTTTCGGTTAAAGCACCTGTAGGACAAACAGCAACACATTGTCCACAGTATGTACAAGTAGAATGTACTAAATCCATTTCGAAAGCAGGTCCAACAGCAGCATCAAATCCACGATTGAAAGCAGAAAGAGCACCTACAGTCTGGAATTCGTTACACATCATCTCGCAACGACGACACATAATACACTTGTCTAAGTCGCGAATAATTGATGGAGAGAAATCTACTTTATATTCTGACATCTCAGCATATTCTTGTCCAGGAATTTCTCTGATACCTAATTTAACAGCCATATCTTGTAACTCACAGTTACCCGATTTAGCACAAGTTAAACAATCTTTAGGGTGATCAGATAGAATGAATTCCATTACAGTACGACGAGCGTTAATAACTCTCATTGTATGAGTATGAACAACCATTCCTTCTTCTACATTAGTCGAACATGAAGGAGCTAAATTTCTACGTCCTTCTACTTCAACCACACAAATACGACATCCACCTGGCTTATTTTCGATACCTAAATCCTCAAGATTCATATAACAAAGCACAGGGATATCAATTCCTAATTCTTTGGCAGCTTTATAAATAGTAGTCCCTTTTTCTACTTCTATAAGCTTATTATCTATAGTTAATTTCACTTTTTCCATCGTCCTAAATTATTTTACAATGATTGCATCAAATTTACATTTCTCAATACAAGCTCCACACTTGATACAAATAGAAGTATCGATATTATGTGTTTGTTTTCTCTCTCCTGAGATTGCACCTACAGGACAAACTCTAGCACAAGCTGTACATCCAACGCAATTCTCTTCGATTATTTCGTACTTCATTAAGTCTTTACACTGACCCGCAGGACATTTTTGCTCTTCGATGTGAGCAACATACTCATCCCAGAAATTATCTAATGTAGATAAAACAGGGTTTGGAGATGTTTGACCTAAACCGCAAAGTGAAGTATCTTTAATTACATTACTCATATTACGTAATCTTTGAAGATCTTCCATTGTACCTTTTCCTTGAGTAATACGATCTAATACTTCGTACAAACGCTTGTTACCAATACGACAAGGAGAACACTTTCCACATGATTCTTCAACTGTAAAATCTAAATAAAATTTAGCTACAGAAACCATACAATCATCTTCGTCCATTACGATCATACCACCTGATCCCATCATAGAACCAGCAGCTAATAAGTTATCAAAATCAATAGGAGTATCTAAGTCTTTTTCAGTTAAACAACCTCCAGAAGGTCCACCAGTTTGAACAGCTTTAAATTTCTTGCCATCCTTAATACCTCCACCAATTTCAAAAATAACTTCGCGTAATGTAGTTCCCATAGGAACCTCAATTAAACCAACATTGTTAATTTTACCTGCTAAAGCAAATACTTTTGTACCTTTCGATTTTTCAGTACCAATTTTGTTAAACCAATTTGCTCCTTTGTTTATAATTACAGGAATATTAGCATAAGTTTCAACATTATTAACATTTGTTGGTTTTCCTAAATAACCTTTTTCTGCTGGGAATGGAGGTTTTATTGTAGGCTCTCCACGTAAACCTTCCATTGAGTGAATTAACGAAGTTTCTTCACCACAAACAAAAGCTCCAGCACCATATCTTAACTCAACATCAAAGCTGAAATCTGTTCCAAAAATATTTTCACCTAATAATCCATATTCACGAGCTTGATCAATTGCAATTTTCAGACGTTTAATTGCAAGAGGATACTCAGCTCTAATATAAATTAAACCTTTTGTAGCTCCCATAGAGTAACCACAAATAGCCATAGCTTCAAGTACAGCATGAGGATCACCTTCTAATATCGAACGATCCATAAATGCTCCTGGGTCTCCCTCATCAGCATTACATACAACATACTTTTGATCTGCATGATTTTGTGAAGCAATTTCCCATTTTAAACCAGTAGGGAAACCTCCACCTCCTCTACCTCTTAAACCTGATTCTTTTATTTCGTTTATAACATCTGCAGGTTTTAATTCGGTAATACATTTTCCTAATGCAAGGTATCCGTCTCTAGCAATGTACTCATCAAGATTTTCTGGATCGATAAAACCACAGTTTCTTAAAGCAATACGGATTTGTTTTTTGTAAAAATCCATATGTTTCGAATCAGAGATGTGCTCTTTCTTCTCTGGATCTTCATATAATAATCTTTCTACTTTACGTCCCTTTATTACATGCTCTTCAATAATTTCAGGAATATCTTCAGGTTTAACCTGAACATAAAAAGTATTATCTGGTTGCACCTTTACAATAGGTCCTTTTTCACAAAAACCAAAACAACCCGTAGTTACAACCTGTACTTCATCTTGTAATCCTTTGTTTTCAAGTTCTTGCTTGAAATTCTCTACAATTGATTCACTTTCAGAAGCTCTACATCCTGTACCTCCACAAACAAGTAAGTACATTTTATATTTAGCCATTTCTATATCCTCCTATGCTTTTATTTATCTTCGTCAATAACTTGATAGTTTACAGGAATAATACCTTCAACTAATTCACCAAGCTTAATATATTTCTCAATAATCTCGTCAGCCTTTTGGGTATCAACATAACCAAAAACAATAGGTTCTTCTCCTGGCTTTGTAACTTCGATAGTAGGTTCTGCAAAACAATAGCCCATATCGCCTGTTTGAGTAACAATAGCCTCAATGTTTCTCTTCTCTAGAGCTTCAATCAAAAAGTCCATTACTTCTTTTGCTCCAGAAGCAATCCCGCTGGTAGCCATACCAACCTTAATCTGCACGTAGCTCTCAGGAGTGTTCGAACGCTCCCTTACATCTACCTTTGATTGCAGATCTTCTTTCATTTTCTTAAGATCTGCTAATGTTTTGATTTTTGCCATGTTTAAATATTGATTTTAAGTGTATTTTACAATATATAGTAATTAAAATTATTTTAACAAAATTAAAGTTTAGGGTATTAAGAATCATCTTAAATAATGTATCCTACAACTATTATAAAACATATAATTCATTTAGATTTTCAACAATCATTTCTTTTAAAAATCCTCGAATTTTAGGATCATTAATCTTGACATCTTCTAACACCTCTTTTATTTCTTTAGTATTAAATTCATACTTATTATCATTTAATTGATGAATATATTTGAATTCAATTTCAGGGTTTGCGGCAACAAGCAATACTATCGTCCCCGCAAGATCTCCCATAGGGGGTCTATCAATATGCGAATGCTTAAATCTAACCGAAACAATAGTTCCTTCTTCAAGCTTCGAATCTATCATTAAGTATCCTCCAGCTTGTTCCGCACTATGCTTTAATAAAGGTAATCCCATACCAATCTTTCGAGTGGTACGGGTGGTTGTATATGGATCTATAACATGAGTTAACATTTCGTTGTCCATACCTCTGCCATTATCTTTTATTATTATCTCTAGAATATCTTCTTGAACATATTCATTTACTTCAATTTCAATCAACGAAGCTTCTCCCCTAATTGAATTTTGAGCAATATCTAATATGTGCATCGAAATATTATTCATCTACAATCACCTTTCTCCCTTTTTCTGATTTTAATGCATATCGTATCTCGCTAAATGATTTCTCTTTCATTTGAAAATAAGTAGCAGTATCTCCTATATTTTCGATATAATGTGCATCAGAACTTTGAATAAAACAATAATCTGCCAGATATTGATTTTGTTTTAAAAATTCATTCTTCTTCACAAACTTCGAAATTTCAAGAGCATCAATTCTTAAATCGCTCGGAACAAACCCTAATTGACTCAATATCGAATATCGCATTTTATCTATATGCGCAGGAATAAACAAGCCTTTCAATTCGTGAATTTTCTTTTCGATTTGATTAATATTTGCATTAAGAGCCGAGATCAAAAGCCAGTTTTCTTGCTCTATTATATTTTCATCTCTATCTACTACTACTTGATATCCAAACTTATTAATGTCATTTTCTATCTCTGGAAGATGATTATCTAAATATTTCTGGAACTCAGATAATTCATCATCATTTTCAAAGAACGCTAAACAATGAACTTCTTCTTTTGTGGTAACTTCGGCACCTTTCAAAATCATAAGATCATTGTTTTCGGCTATATCATTTAAGGCTTTACAATTTTTTGTGCTATTATGATCTGTTATTCCAAGAATATCAATTCTTTTTTCTTTAGCCCTGCGCACAATATTTACAGGACTCATGTCTAAATCGCCACAAGGTGATAATACTGTATGTGTATGTAAATCTGCCTTGTATAAATTCATTCTATTTTAATAATTTGTGAAGCTTTCCACTAATATCAAATGTAGTTTCGTTTGTTAATAATACAGGAATTCCTTCCTCATTACTTTGCTGCAGCATATCTTCGTCAGGTTTAAAACCCTTTACTAAAATTACTGCAGCCAAATCTTTTAACGAAGCTATTGCCATTACATTCTTATGGGTTTGTAATGTTATCCATACCTGTCCTTCTTTCGAGCTTCCCATAACATCACTTAATAAATCAGATACATAACCTCCAGATATTTGGTTATCAATACCTGATTCTCCGCTAACTAATTCTAAGTTTAATTTCTCTATTAAATCTGATACTTTCATAATTTATTGATCATTATCATTTACGGTCGAATTTTTCATCACCCCAAATATTCTTCATTATCTCATGAGATTGTTCCCAGTCAATAATTCCTTTTTTCTCAAATACTTTTTGTACAAAAATACAATGATTTATAGCAGCTCTCTCTTGAACAATATCCTCGGCTAAAGCCTGACAGTTTGGAGCTCCACATGCACCACAATCAACATCAGGCAAAAATTTCATTATCTCTTTAACCCTTCGCATCTTTTTCATTGCTTCAGTCATACTCTCGTCTAGTTTCATCATAGAACGAGGTTTTATTTTTCCTAAAGAGAGACTTTCGTTCAAATAAGTTTGATAATTAAATATATCTTTTTTCGTTTTCTCAATTCTAGCATCCTCGTAATGTTGAGCTCGTTTTTTTAAGCGCTCTACAGTTAAGAATCTATTTTGTGTTGTTAAAACACCTCCTGCACAACTTTCATCACAAGCTCTTAGCTCTAAGAAATCTACATCTTTGATTTCTTCATTTTCTATTCTCTCTAAAAAATCCATTACATTATGGACTCCATCAATGGCCAAACATCTACCATTCATTTTGTCTGCTTCTCCATTAGTTAAACTCCACATTGTTCCTTCTGGAGTTAATCTCTCTTTATTGATATTAATAGAGTCTGAATATTCTCCTCTTCTAATACTTTTATAAACTTTATTAAAAATAAAATCCATATTAATAACTCCTGTTATAGATGATTTTTCTTCGCCAACAGGACTTTTTACTGCAGCAATTTTAGAAGCACACGGAGTAACATAAAAAATTCCTATTTCTGATTCATTTATACCTTGCGATATTAGTTTTTGCTTATAATATAATGCTGCAATATCTAAGGGAGGATGCAATGAAATTATGTGATCAACTAAAGCTGGGAATCTCACTTGAATTAAGCGAACAACAGCAGGACAAAAAGCAGATATCAAAGGTTTATTTTCTGATTTCTCTGTATATGAGATCATCGATTCTTGCAAAATATCAACACCATGTTCAGCTTCATAAACATCAGTAAAACCTAAATCTTTTAGTACGCTATAAATCTGAGATGTTCTTATATCTTCAGGAAATTGTCCTATTAATACAGCAGGCAGTAAAGCAACTCTATATTTGTATTGAAATATTTTATTAAAGTCATCTTGTTCTATGATTATTGCTCCTACAGGACAAACTCGAAAACACTCTCCACAATCAATACATCGATTTTCAAACAACTCAGCTTTTCCATCTTTTACACGTATAGCTTCGGTTGGGCAAATATTCATACAATGAGAACAACCTATACATTGTTCTTTCTGAATTTTTAGTGCGTGATGAAAAAACTTTTGTTCCATCGTTTATTGTGCTTTTAAATACGAAACTATCTTTAAGCTAGTACCAATACCCACTTGAGTTTCGATTTGAAATTTATCTGAATTATTTTTTATGTTCGACAAGCCCATTCCTGCTCCGAATCCCATTTCTCGAACTTTTTCTGATGCAGTAGAATATCCTTCTTGCATAGCTAATTGAACATCTGGAATTCCAGGTCCTTCATCTTCTACCTTTATTACGACCTTTTCAGTATCAATATCAATAATTACTTTTCCCGAATATGCATGAGCAACAACATTCACTTCAGCCTCATATAATGCAACAACAATTCGTTTCACTATTTTATGAGCTCCAACTAATTGCTTCATTATTTTTTTCAACTGACTGGAAGCAAATCCTACTTTTGAAAAATCCCCAGCTTCTATGTCAAATTCAAAATGCATTTTCAGTACACTGGATTAATTCCTGCATCATAAAGTTTTCCTGCTGCTTTAAAAACAGTACTCGAACATTCAATTAAAACAATATTATTCTCT
Source organism: Bacteroidales bacterium (assembly GCA_022360575.1). GTDB lineage: Bacteria > Bacteroidota > Bacteroidia > Bacteroidales > UBA12077 > UBA12077. Next base: position 37,671 of record JAKSCO010000197.1, read on the forward strand.
TTAGCAAGTGCAATCATTTCTTCAGAAACTTTTTTATTTCGTGCAAAAACAATACATGATATATCAGACATTTCGGCTGTACGTATTGCTTGCAAATTAGCTAAACCTGTAATTAACAAAATTTTTTCTGAATCCAAAGTTAAAACATCACTCATTAAATCCGAAGCAAAACCTTTCTCAACTTCGATTTCTAATGAAGATTCTCCACAGATTAAGTTTCCGTTTATTATGTTTACAACTTCTTTAATTTTCATCTTATTTTTGCTTAAAAAGACTTTATTTTTTGGTTTATAAATATCTTATAAAATATTTCCCACAAAAATACAAAGCTTTTTGTTATTCTTTTCACAGTGTTATTCTCTTCACGGT
>JAKSCO010000139.1 GCA_022360575.1 Bacteroidales bacterium
AACCTTTAGCAACCGACGAGCAACTCTGAGCAACCCATTAGAAACTATAAAGAGAAGACGGGAAACCTATCACAATTCAAGGGAAATAAGCCGCAAGATAATTTCCATTCGAATTATATTTATATAAATGGTATTATATGTTTACGATACAATAATAGAATTTATGGTAAATTACTAAATTCGGAGTATTAAAATATGTAATTGGGAATGTGTATTCATAAAAATATCGTGACTAATAAAGCCACGATATTAATTTAAAATTAGAAATATACCCTATATTCCAGTATAGTTGTAAGGTGTGATTTGTTTTAATTCTGTTTTTAACGAATCAGATAGCTTTAAGTTATCAATAAACTGATGTATACTTTCTTTTGTTATTTGTTCTCCGGTTCGTGTTAGCTCTTTTAATGCTTCGTATGGTTTAGGGTAAGCTTCGCGACGCAAAATTGTTTGTATTGCTTCGGCAACAACAGCCCAGTTTTCGCTTAAGTCGGCTTGTATTGCATTTTCGTTTACAATAACTTTCCCTAATCCTTTTAATAATGATTTAAAAGCAATTATAGTGTGCGATAAAGGAACTCCAATGTTACGCAAAACAGTAGAGTCGGTTAAGTCTCGTTGTAAACGTGATATCGGAAGTTTTAATGCTAAATGATCAAATAAAGCATTGGCAATACCCAGATTTCCTTCTGCATTTTCATAATCGATAGGATTTACTTTATGTGGCATAGCCGACGAACCTACTTCGCCTTTAATTACTTTTTGTTTAAAGTAATTCATCGAAATGTATGTCCAAAAATCGCGCGACAAATCAATTAAAATAGTATTAATTCGTTTCATAGCATCAAAACAAGCTGCTATGTTGTCGTAATGTTCAATTTGTGTTGTTGGTTCAGAGCGATGTAATTTTAAAATATTATTTACAAAGTTATTTCCAAACTCATTCCATTTAAATTCTGGATATGCTACATGATGAGCATTAAAATTCCCTGTTGCTCCTCCAAATTTAGCCGAATAAGGAATTGCTTTTAGTTGATCTAATTGTATTTCTAAACGTTTAATAAATACTTCAATTTCTTTTCCTAATCGGGTAGGAGATGCTGGTTGTCCGTGTGTTCGAGCCAACATAGGTATGTTACTCCACTCTTTCGACAGGTCTTTTAATTTGCTTAACAACTCGTTAAAAACAGGATAATAAACATTTTCAACAGCATCGCGCAACGAGTAAGGTGTAGCTGTATTATTAACATCTTGAGATGTTAATCCAAAATGAATAAATTCTTTGTATTGATCTAATTTTAGTAAATCAAATTTTTCTTTAATAAAATACTCAACAGCCTTTACATCATGATTGGTTACTTTCTCTATATCTTTAATCTTTTGAGCATCCTCGGGTGTAAATTCTAAATATATTTTTCGTAAATCGTTGTATATATTTTTGTCGAAGTTTGTTAATTGAGGTAGGGGTAGCTCGCATAAAGCAACAAAATATTCAATTTCAACTAAAACCCTATATCTTATTAAACCAAACTCAGAAAAATATTTACCCAGTTCGTCAACTTTGTTTCTGTAACGTCCATCAATTGGTGAAATAGCAGTCAATGTAGTAATGCTCATAGTTATTTGTTTATATCAAAAATTTAGATTGCAAAATAAGCAAAAACTATTTATTTTACTATTATTATAGTCGTATCAATTGTATATTTGTTTTGTGTAATTTTTATAAATAATGACGAAATTAAGAATATCAGCAGTATCATATACAAATACTTTCCCTTTTATTTATGGACTAGAAAATAATTCGATAATAGAACAAATAGAGCTCACAAAAGATATACCTTCGGTTTGTGCTCAAAAATTATTAAACAACGAGGTAGATATTGGCTTAGTCCCAGCTGTTATAATTCCTCAATTAATAAATTCAGAAATTATTTCAGATTACTGTATTGGAGCTTCTGGCGCTGTGCGTTCGGTTATATTAGCTTCGTTTAAACCCCTCGAACAAATTAAAACAATATATCTCGATCATCATTCTCGATCATCAGTAATGCTAACTCGTATTTTGGCGAATAAGTTCTGGAAAATAAATGTAGGTTGGCTTAATACAACAAATGGCTTCGAAAAAAACTTAAAACAAGACGAAGCAGCAGTTATTATTGGTGATAAAGCAATGGCGGTCGAAAATAATTTCCCTTACACCTACGATTTAGCGCAAGAGTGGATTAAATATACAAATCTGCCATTTGTCTTTGCAGCGTGGGTTAGTAATAAAAATATAAATCAAAAGTTTAAGTCAGATTTAAATAAAGCTTTAAAATGGGGAGTAGATAAAATAGATGAAATGGTAAGTAAAACTAACTTTTCATTTTTAGCAGATCACATTAATCCCAAAGAATATTTGACAAAAAACATCGATTATGTTTTTGATTCAGAAAAGCAAGAAGGGTTGGGTTTATTTTTAAAATACGCTAACGACTTAAGATTATAATACTTTACAAAACAATTATAGCTATGAGAAAAACATTTCTTATTTTATTAATTACGATTTTTTTTATCGGGGCAAAAGCTCAACAAGATACAATAAGCTTACAGGATAGCTTAAAAAATATAGTCTATGTTTTTAATATTGATAAAAATATAGAACCTGCCATGTGGCGACAAACGCAAAAAAGTTTCGAAGAAGCTGAAAAGCTTAATGCCGACTATATCATTATTCAAGTGAATACTTATGGTGGGATGGTAAATATTGCCGATTCTATACGGACAAAAATTCTGAATAGTAAAGTCCCGGTTTATTCATATATTATAAATAATGCAGCATCGGCCGGAGCTTTAATTTCGATTGCAACGAATAAGATTTATATGAAAAAAGGAGCCAAGATTGGTTCTGCTTCGGTAGTTGATCAATCAGGAAAAATAATGCCCGAAAAATATCAGTCGTATATGAGGTCAACTATGCGTTCTACAGCCGAAGCTCACGGAAAGGATACTATTGTTACCGAGAGGGGTGATACAATTTATCGATGGAAAAGAGATCCTAAAATTGCAGAAGCAATGGTTGATCCTCGTATTTATATCGAAAATATTTCGGATACAGGTCAGATCGTTGCTTTTACAGCTAACGAAGCTCTAGAAAATAGATATTGCGAAGCTATTGTTGAGGATATTGATGAATTGCTAGCTGAAGCTAAAATAGATAATTATGAAATTAAAAAGTATGAACCAACAAAGCTAGATGAATTAATTGGCTTTTTGATGAGTCCTGCAGTGCAAGGAATATTGATAATGTTGATTATAGGAGGAATTTATTTTGAGTTACAAAGTCCAGGAATCGGACTCCCTTTAGGAGCTGCTGTTATTGCTGCTGTTTTGTATTTTTCGCCTTTATATCTCGAAGGTTTGGCTCAAAACTGGGAAATGGTAATTTTTGTTGTTGGATTAATTCTTGTCGCATTAGAAATTTTTGTAATTCCTGGATTTGGAGTTGCTGGTGTAAGTGGTATTATTCTAGTGTTTGCCGGATTGGTATTAAGTATGATTGATAATATTATTTTCGATTTTGAGTTTCATTCAACCGAAGCAATAGCTATTATTTTAAGAGCTTTAGCTATAGTGTCTGTATCTATACTACTTTCGTTTGTATTATCGCTTTATTTGAGTAAGAGGGTTTTAACTTCAAATACTTTTTCGTGGATTGTATTAAATTCGACTCAGGATAAGGATCAGGGGTTTGTTGGTGTTGAAAATAAACAAAATACATTAATAGGAAGAATGGGTACTGCATCAACAGATTTGCGTCCTAGTGGGAAAGTTGAAATTGATGAGGAGTATTACGATGCAATGTCAGAAATAGGATTTATAGACAAAGGAGAGAAAATAACTGTTATTGAATATCAGGCAGGACAATTATATGTTATAAAATCAAAATAATATGAACTATTGTATTCGCGATTATAAAAGCGAAGATTATAATGAGATTAATGAACTTTGGGAAGAAATAAAACTTGGAGGTGCTTGTCGTGGCGATAATCAAGAAATAATTGAGTATAGTATCAGGTTAGGAGGGAAGCTTATAGTTGTAGAGCTTCCTTCTAAAGAAATAATAGGATCGGCTTGGCTTACATTTGATGGACGCAGACTATATTTGCATCATGTAGGAGTTAAAGTAAAGTATCAGAATAAAGGATTTGGAAAGCTTTTAACTAAAGAGGCTTTAAAATATGCAAAAGAAAAGTCTTGCCAAATAAAACTTGAGGTCCATCAATCAAATAAAAAAGCAATAAGTATTTATAAGAACCTAGGCTTTTCTTCTTTGGGCGATTATGATATTTATATTGTTAGAGATATTAATACAATAAACTTTCGAAAATAAACCATTTTAAGGGCTTAGGTTATAAATTGTAAGTTTGGTTCAATGTATTGGTTTTTAGTCTATGTTAGGTGTATCGGAGATTATAATGTTAAATTTTGTAAAAATCAAATTAAAATTAATGTTAAATTTTTTTCTCCCATTTTAATTATTTAATTTTAAGCTTCTGTCTAACTAAAAAACTTATCGTTATGACGTTAACTTTCAATGAATTAAGAAAAATAAAAGATCGGTTGCCTCATGGTTCAATTCGTAAAATTGCAACAAATTTAAAGATGAGTGAGGAAACTGTAAGGAATTATTTTGGTGGGGCAAATTACAGTAAAGGTGAAGCTGTAGGAATCCATTTTGGACAAGGACCTGATGGAGGAATAGTGATAATTGATGATACAACAATATTAGATATGGCTATTAAAATGACGAAGGAAAAACAAGGCCAAAACTAATAGAGGAAACTTTCAAAAAAATAAGGCTGTCTTTTTAGACAGCCTTATTTTTTGAATTTGTCTTATCCTGACTAAGCATATCCAGACTTATTTCAGGATAATCTAGAATTATTTTAAACCTCTTTTCTTTAGTAAAGCATCAATCGATGGTTTTTTTCCTCTAAACTTTAAATATTGTTCCATTCCTTCGCCCATTCCATTCTCGGATAAGCAATATTTTCTGAACTTAGCAGCTAATTCTTGGTTGAATAAGTCACCAGATTCTTTAAAGGCATTAAAAGCATCAGAGTCAAGAACCTCTGCCCATAAGTATACATAATATCCAGCAGAATAACTACTTCCGCTGAAAATATGAGCAAAATAAGTACTTCTATATCTTGGGATAATTTCGTTGATTAAACCTATTTTATCCATAGTTGTTTTTTCGAAGTTCGCAACATCTATGCCTTGAGTCTTTTTTGTTGTATGCCAGTTCATATCTAATAATGATGCAGCAACGTATTCAACCGTACCAAAACCTTGATTAAAATGACCACTTTCATGTATTTTGTTGATAAGTTCATCAGGAATTATTTCTCCTGTTTTATAATGTTTAGCATAAGCTTTAAGAACTTCTTTTTCTCCAGCCCAGTTTTCCATAACTTGCGAAGGTAACTCTACGTAATCTCTAGGTACATCTCTTGATGTTCTTCTATAATGTCCGTCAGCGAAAAAGTTATGTAAAGCATGTCCGAATTCATGAAAGAAAGTAGTTGTTTCGTCCCATGATAGTAATGCTGGTTTGTCTCCGATAGGGCGAGTAAAGTTTGTTACTATGTAAACAACAGGAGTAATTTTTTTACCATTTTCGTAAGCACCGCTTCTCATTGCTCCACACCATGCTCCTCCTTTTTTCCCTGGGCGAGGATAGCTGTCGATGTATAAAATAGCTAAATGTTTTCCGTTGGCTTCTTTTACTTCATAGACTTTAACTTCTTTGTGATAAACAGGTAAGTCTGTTCTTTCTTCAAATTGTAATCCATATAGTTTGTTTGATACATGGAAAATCCCTTCGCGAACATTATCTAATGAGAAGTAAGGTTTTAATTCTTCTTCATCTAAATTGTATTTTTGTTTGCGTAATTTTTCTGCATAATACCACCAATCCCACGATTGAAGTTTGAATTTTCTTCCTTCTGCATTAATCATTTTTTGCATTTCGTTTCTTTCTGCTTTAGCAACTTTTAATGCAGGTTCCCAAACTTGGTTTAAGAAATTGAAAACATTCTCGGGTGTTTTAGCCATGTTGTTGTCAATAACATATTCGGCGTAATTGCTGAAGCCTAATAATTTTGCTTTTTTATCACGAAGTTCTACAATTTTGGCAATTGTTTCTTTATTGTCGTTTTTGTTATTGTTATTTCCTCTATTGTAATAAGCCTTGTAAATTTTTTCGCGTAGTTCGCGCTTAGGCGAATATGTTAAGAAAGGAATCCAGCTAGGTTTTTGTAAGGTAAATACCCATTTCCCCTCCATGTTGTTTTGTTTAGCAGCTTCGGCAGCTGCAGCAATAACTCCTTCTGGTAATCCAATTAAATCTTCTTTTTTATCAATAATTAGTTTGAAATTATTGGTTTCATTTAAAAGATGTTCGCTAAAATTTAAACTTAAAAGAGATAGCTCCTTGTTAATTTCTTTAAGTTTCTCTCTTTTTTCTTTAGGCAATGCAGCTCCGCTTCTTTCGAAGTCACGATACATAACCTCAACAACACGCATTTGTTCTTTATTAAGATTAAGAGATTCGCGTTTGTCGTAAATATTTTTTATTCGATTGAATAATCCTTGATTCAGACCGATCCAGTTATAGTGAGCAGACATGATAGGTGTTAGCTCTCGGGCTATTCTCTGGATAGTAGGATTCGTATTTGCTGCTTTTAAGCTATAAAACACTCCGGTACGGCGTAAAATTTCGCCAACTTGATCGAAAGCAACGATTGTGTTTTCTAAAGTTGGTTCTTCGCTATTGTTTATTATAGCTTCTATTTCTGCTTTTTCTTGTTTTATACCAGTTTTAAAAGCAGGAATAAAATGTGTTGTGTCAATTAAATCAAACGGAGGCACTTGATGAGGTGTTTTAAACTCAGCAAGAAAAGGGTTTGAGTTTTCGTTAACTGTATTTTTATTAGTACAGCTATATATCACTATAGCTCCTAATAGCAATAAAAATATTGTCTTTTTCATTTAAATTAGTGTTTTGTGCTCTGTGAGAAATGGTTTAATCTCAAAGAACTGTTCTACAAAAAAATCAGGTTTAAAAATAAATAATATTAATTTAAATATTGAGATTAGTTAAAAATATAAAGGTTTAATTTGGTACAAAAAGAAACATCCCGGGGGGCCGGGATGCTAACACTCTAATTTATTAACCTTGCTATTATGATGAAGTGATATAATAGCCTTTTTATGCAAAGCAAATATATGACGAATAAATCTTAAAAAGTGCATGATTATCGAAATAAGTTAAATTTTACTTGAATATCTTTTGTGATATTCGATAAAATTAAAAATGCAATATGTTGATTAATTGCTTTTTGTGAAGATTATATTTTTTATAACACAAAACGTTCTAATTAATATCCAATAACCCACAAAACTCTTTCTTCCTCGATACATTTATCTGTTATCGAAATTAAATCCTGATTTAGTTCTATTAACTTCTTTAAATAAAATTTCCAGTTCTGTTTCCAATCTACATCTTCTTTGCAGAGTTCGTCAATAAATTCTTGTCCCAGAAAAATTTGATTTATATGATTTATAAATGCATCGCAGCTATCTATTTTTTCAAGAAGATTTAATTTTATTAATAGTTCGTTTCGTAAGGGGACTATTTTTCGAGAGTTATATTTAGTTGATCCAAAGAATTCATATAATTTCTCAGCATTTTCGAAACACTTAGCAAAAATATTGAAAACTTCTCCTTCAACATATTTTGATTCAGAATCTCCTTTAATATAAATTTCGTTGTCTCCAGTAGTGTTAAGTTCGATAATATTTAGGTTATCGGAATTAAATAGTTCTATTCTCATTGAATTTGGGGTTTCTTTTGGTTTTCTAAATTATTAATTTTATGTAAGACAAAAAAATCTATTCTTAAAATAATTTTAAACAAGTTGCTTTGATATTATATATTTGCAGGTTTATTATTATAATATTGATTGTAAGGTATTGAATTGTAATTTTAACTTAAAAAGTTTACGATTGTTTTAGTTATTACTAGCATTTTTTTTGTTATATGACAAATATTGAAAATAATATAATAAGATTATATAAAAGTTGGAGTGGAATAAATCCTCGGAAAATTATACAGATGCCTAATTCAGGGTCGAGTAGGATTTATTATAGAATATATGCAGATGATTTAACTGTGGTTGCTGTTTTTAATGATAATCAAAAAGAGAATATTACTTTTATTAATTTTACAAAACAATTTAAAGAGTCAAATATTAATGTTCCTGAGATTTTAGCTGAAGATTTATCAAATCATATATATATTATATCAGATTTAGGTAATACAACTTTACTCGAATGGTTGTTGCATAATAGACAGAATGGGGCTTTCCCTGATAAAGGAATTGTTCTGTATAAAAAAGTATTAACGGAACTGGCGAGGATGCAAGTTGTTGCAGGGCGAAATTTTGATTATACTTATAGTTATCCTTTCAAAGAGTTTGATAAACGAGCAATTATTTATGATTTAAAATACTTTAAATGCAATTTTGTTTCGGCATTAAGGATTGATTTCAATCCAGAGAAATTGAATGATGAGTTTATGCGGTTTGCAGATCACCTACTTTCTGAAAATGCAGACTATTTTATGTTTCGTGATTTTCAGGCACGTAATATAATGTTGGTTAATGACGAGCCTTTTTTTATTGATTATCAAGGAGGGCGAAAAGGTGCATTGCAATATGATTTGGCATCATTGTTGTTTCAAGCAAAGGCCGAAATACCTCAATCTATAAGAATAGAGTTATTAAATTATTATATGAGTGTTGTAGAAAAATATATCTCATTAAATAAAGACAATTTTGTGTCGTATTATTATAGCTTTGCATTTGTGCGAGTGCTACAAACTCTCGGAGCTTATGGTTTACGGGGAATTGTCGAACAAAAAGCACATTTTGTAGAGAGTATTCCGTTGGCAATAAATAATTTAAAAGATTTATATAATAAAATTGATATTTTAAATGATTTGTCAGAACTTAAATTAATACTATTTAAAATATTTGATTTAAAAACATTTTAAAGAATATGTTAACAGTTGCAATAAATAGTTTTTCGTATAAAAGAGGTATTCCTGAAGATAGGTCTGATAATGGAGGTGGCTTTGTTTTCGATTGTAGAGCAATTCATAACCCGGGAAGATACGAGGAGTTTAAAAATCTTACTGGTAGAGATATTCCTGTAATATCTTTTTTTGAAAGTTTGCACGAAATGCATGATTTTTTAAGGCATATAATTCCTTTAGTCGATCAATCGGTAAATAAATACATCGAGCGTGATTTTACTCATTTAATGGTAAGTTTTGGGTGTACAGGAGGTCAACATCGTTCGGTATATTGTGCTAATAAGTTGGCCGAACATTTAAATCAAAAATACTCAATAAAAATAGATATAAAACTACAGCATATTGAGCAAGAGTTAAAAAATTGGAAGTCATGAAAGCAATGATTTTTGCTGCGGGGAAAGGAACTCGCTTGTTTCCTTTAACTCAATATACTCCTAAGGCATTAGTAAAGTTTAATAAAATACCATTACTTGAAAGACTCATAGTTCATTTGAAAAAAAATGGTGTAAGTCAGATTGTAATTAATGTACATTACTTGTCTGATTTGATTATTGATTTTTTAGCTGCAAATAATAATTTTGGTATTGATATTTTTATTTCAAACGAAACAGATCAGCTACTAGATACTGGAGGTGGACTGAAAAAAGCTTCTCGGTTTTTTTCTCGAGACGAGGTATTTATACTTCATAATGTTGATGTTGTTAGTAATATTGATCTTGATACAATGATTGCTTGTCATAAAAAGCAAAATGCTTTAGTTACGATGGCTGTGCGTAGGCGAGAGTCGAGTAGGTATTTGCTTTTTAATAAACAAAACGAACTTTCGGGTTGGAGAAACAAGAAAACAAATCAAGAGATAATAACTAAGCCCGATGAGCAATTAAGTGAGTTTGCGTTTAGTGGTATTCATGTAATAAATTCTGAAATTTTTAACTATATCCAACAAGATGGTTCTTTTTCGATTATAGATACTTACCTTGAGTTATCATCAACTCATAAGATTTTGGCATATAACCATACAAACGATTATTGGTTTGATATTGGTACTGTAGATAAACTAAAAAAAGCCGAACAATTTTTAATTGGAAATAATCTCTAAAAAAAATATCATATAAAATGAACAAGATATAAGGTTTGTTGTATTATTCTATCGGGTTTTACGCAATCTGTTTTCATTGATATTATATTTTTATAAATTTATACTTTGTTTTATAGTAATTTAGAAAGAACCAAACTATGAGTTATAGCGATGATTATTTAAATGATACTGTAAGAGATCCTTTTGATACATTAAAACAACCCTTTTTACGATTTTTTAGAATTGAAGCTTCCGGCGGAATCCTTTTGATTGTAGCTACTGTAGTTGCTTTAGTTATGGCTAATTCAGATCTGGGTGATGTATATGAATCGTTCTGGAAAAAAGACTTTACCATAGGAACCGATGCTTTTAAGCTTACAAAGCCTATTATTTTATGGATAAACGATGGCTTAATGGCTATTTTCTTTTTTTTAGTAGGATTAGAAATAAAACGAGAACTTTTAGCCGGCGAGTTATCTTCTCCGAAAAAGGCCGCTTTGCCTATAATTGCAGCTGTGGGAGGTATGCTTGTGCCAGCGGGCTTATTTTTGTTTTTCAACAGAAACGGACAAGGTCTTGAGGGTTGGGGAATTCCTATGGCTACCGATATAGCTTTTTCGTTAGGTATTTTGAGTTTATTAGGAAAAAGAGTTCCTATTGCACTAAAAGTATTTTTAGTAGCTTTTGCAATTATTGATGATATTGGTGCTGTTTTGGTTATTGCCTTTTTTTATAGTAGCCAAATACATTGGGATTTAATGTTTATGGCTTTAGCCTTGTTGGGTTTATTATTCGTATTTAATACAATTAATCTACGATATATCCCTATGTATATGATTGTTGGCTGGGTAATTTGGTATTTGTTTTTAAAATCAGGAATTCATCCTACTATTGCGGGTGTTTTAATAGCATTTTCGATTCCGGCATCTCGAAAAATTCAACTCAAAGATTTCAATTATAGGATAAATCGAAACTTGAATGATTTTAGCGAAGAATCGTGCGAAGAATCGTTTACTCTAAATCAGCGTCAGTTGGCAGCAATCGATAATATGCAATCGCAGATAGATAAAGTACAAAGTCCTTTGCAGGCTTTAGAGTATAATTTACATGGCTTTGTAACTTATATAGTTATGCCTTTATTTGCCTTTGCTAATGCAGGTGTTGTTCTTGGCGGAGCAGGATTAGAATCGTTTAATACACTAACATTAAGTATTAGCGGAAGTTTGGTACTCGGTAAGGTGTTAGGAATATTTCTGTTCTCGTATTTAACCGTAAGATTAGGAATTTCGGCATTGCCGAATAAAATAAGTTGGCATCATATTTTAGGAGCAGGAATGTTGGGTGGTATTGGATTTACAATGTCGCTATTTATTAGTAATCTGGCTTACGATAATATTATTTTATTAAATCAGGCTAAGTTAGGTATATTGCTAGGGTCTTTAGTGGCAGCTATTTTAGGATATGTATATTTAAAGATTGTATTATCCAGATCGAAATAAATACAATTCTCAATTCTTCGATTAAGATTTTAATTAAATAGTGTTGTTGAAATCATTAATTCTATCGAAAAACACAAAAATCAGTAAAATTAACTTATTGTCTGAAAATGAATAACTTTAGGGTGTCTATCGACACCCTATTGGTTGTTCGAGACGCCCTTTAGGTTATTCCAGACAGGCTCTTACTTGTTAGTTAACTACCTTTAGCCTGTCGTTCGACACCCTGTTGATTGTTGACTGACTACCTCTTGGTCGTTTTATACGGGTTTTTACTAGTCGATCGACTACCTTTAGCCTGTTAGTCGATGCCTTATAGGCTGTTAATCGACATCCTATTAGAAGTTATATACAAGCTTTTACTAGTTAATTAAATCTTTAAGCCTGTTGTTTGCAGGTTATTGTTTGTTGACTGAATCTTGTTACTTCTTTTGTAGTAGATAAATGTGTGTTAAACTAAAGATTTAGCTTGTTGATTAAGAGAGCGCTCATAACTCTGTATTATCATTAAATAAATTCGAAGTGCTTAAAGAAAGAATTCAAAGATGGCCTCGACTATGCTTAGCCATCTATGTACTCAATAGTTAAATTTTCTTCAATAAACAATTAGTAATATAAATTGTGATTGATATATTTATTCAATCTCATCGCCTCCAGTGGGGGTGGTTAAAGTAGAAATGTAAGCATTTTTACTATGTGTTATTTAAATTGCAATTGATCTGTTTTAACAAATAATACATGTATAAATATTGCTTGTATGTAGTTTTTTTAACGTTTTCATATTACGACATTAAATGTTTGAGTACTTTATCTTTCTTCTGGATGTTTATTCAATTTCGTCGTCTTCTTCTGGCTCGCTTATAAGAGGAATTCGGTCTTCTTCTCCCCCTTTAATTCTAGATAACTGACTTGAATTAAGGATAAAATGTTTCTGAATGTTTGTTGAGTGTGTTTTTTTCAAAGTTTTCATGATTTCTATTAATTTTAGTTAAACAAATGTGTATTTTTAA
>JAKSCO010000102.1 GCA_022360575.1 Bacteroidales bacterium
CCATCAAAGATATCCACAGCGTTCTTCAATCTGTGGGAGAACTCTTTGAAGAGCTCTGTATGGCCGAAGTTCCCGATGGCAACGTTCTTCATATCGATTTTAAAAAGTGGGGCATTCGAACCATCACTGAAGATTTGATCCACAGACAATATGAGAAAATTGAGAAAATTCGAATGGTTTATGAGGCTATGCAGAAGGAGGTCTGGGAGGCCACAGGGCGTGAGAGCAAGCCTTCTTCGGAAAAAGGGGTGACCGTTGTTTAGCGTGTCTTTTAGAAAAGGCCAGAATGGCCCGTAACGTTCTGTTCAGACTATACCCGTTTTAAAGATGGCCGAATCAAAAGCGTCACAGGCACCTCTGCGCCTTCGCGTTTCTACACCTATGGTGTGGATGAAGAGGGGCAGTGGAGCAAAGTCTCCCACGGCTCAGAAGACGCCCCCATGTGGGAGACCTCCTGGACCGATACCCTTGGACGAACCGTCAAGACCGAAAAACCGGGTTTTGGGGATACCCATGTGACCACCCGCAACCACTATGATGACAAAGGGGGGCTTGTTCGAGGCGAAACCACCGGCATGTCCGACACCCTTTATGTCTACAACGAGGCAGGAGAAGCGTTTCGCACCGGTCTTGATATCGATGACAACGGTGAGCTGACCCTTGCCTCGTTAGACCGCATCACCGAATCCGAAAGCCTCATGGCAAAAGAGGACGACATTTGGTGGCAGAAACAGGCACAGCAGGTCTACGCCTCTGAGAACAGTGCGACATCAACCACGGTCTCCACATCGAAAAACAGGCTCACCGGCCTCAGTCTTGCTCTATCGTCCGAATCCATCTCCATCGATATCCATGGCAATAAAACCATATCAAGAACCTCCATAGATCGGTCCACCGCCACCGTTACCCAGACCGTGGACACCCCCTTCTCCGATACAGACCAGATCTCCGTGTCAAAATATGGTCTTGTGGTCTCATCCACCAGCACCTCAGGGCTCACCACCACCTTTGATTACGACGCCATGGGGCGACGCGAGAAGATCACCGATCCCCGCACCGGCACCTCCACCACCCATTATAATGCGAAAAGCCGTGTGGAGTGGGTGGAAGACGCCGCAGGAAACAGGCAAACATTTGGGTACAGCCCAGATACCGGCCAAAAGATCCTTGAAACCAATGCCCTTGGGAAAACCGTTCGAACGGCTTACAACCTGCGTGGTCAGATCACCCATACCTGGGGCGATGCCACCTATCCGGTCAAATACACCTACGATAGCCACGGTCGCATGAAGACCATGACCACCTACCGTGTGGACGCTCCCTGGAGCGCCGAGACATTTCCTGCATCTGCCGCAGGCGATGTCACCACCTGGCACTACGATTCGGCAACCGGTCTTCTTGTCTCAAAAGAAGACGCCAAAGGGCTTTCAACCTCCTACACCTACACCCCTGAAGGAAAGCTACACAAAAGAAGATGGGCCAGAACCACAGATGGAAATCCCCTTGTCACAACCTATGACTACGATGCCGCCACCGGCGAGCTCACAGGCATAGATTACAGCGACAACACCGCAGATATTACTTTTGCCTACGATCGCCTGGGCCGTCAGAAACAGGTGACCCTTTGCCTACAACAGCCATCTGGCGCTGGCATCTGAAACAGGCACTGGGCTTATGAACCATGCTCTGATTCGCAGCTACGATGAGAAGGGCCGCGCAAGCGGTTTTAAGCTTGGGGAAAATTACGGCGTCACCTACGGTTTTGACACCAAAGGCAGGCTTGAAACCCTCTTCTGGAACGCATCCGGCCACTCAGACACCGCCACCTACAATCGCATCGAAAATTCCGAGCTTATTGGCGGCTACACAGCTGGCAGTGGCTACGCCACTGCATATATTAATAAGTGCGTTTTATTCTCGACATAGGATATAGTTGAATCATGAAAAAACTTGATGCCAGGCAACTAGATCATAAAACAAGAGAAGAAATCCGAATTCGTGCAGTTCAGCGTGTGCTTGATGGCGAGAGCCCAGAACAAGTTATCAAGGCGCTGGGGTACCACCGATCAAATATTTATACGTGGCTTTCCAAATATAACGCAGGAGGCTTCGATGCCCTGAAAACAGGCAAAATGCCGGGCCGTCCCAGTAAATTATCAGGTCCTGAAATGCAAAAACTTTACCGAATGATAGTGGATAAAGATCCTCTGCAATACAAATTTACATTTGCTTTATGGACACGAGAAATGGTTCAGCAGCTTATCAAGTCAGAATTCAACGTTTCATTGAGTTTAAGCGCTGTTGGGCGAATGTTGAAACGACTTGGGCTAAGCGCTCAAAAGCCACTCACTAAGGCATACCAGCGTAATGAAGAACGTGTAGAACGCTGGAAAAAAGAAGAATACCCAGCAATTCAAAAACTCGCTAAAAAAGAAAAAGCGACCATTTACTTTGCTGATGAATCAACAATTCGCTCTGATTACCATAGTGGAACGACATGGGCCCCAAAGGGTCAAACACCCGTTGTTGAAACTACTGGAGCTCGATTCTCTTTGAATATGGTATCCGCTATCAGCTCAAGAGGAGCTCTTCGTTTTAAAGCCATTCACGGAAAAATGAATTCGGTTAAATTTATCGATTTTTTAAAAAACCTTACCTATGGTTCAACAAATCCTGCTTTCTTGGTTTTAGACGGGCACCCCACTCATAAATCGAGTGCTGTCCGGAAGTATGCTGAGTCAACAAATGGTATGCTGAAGCTATTTTATTTACCTCCATACTCGCCCCACTTAAACCCTGATGAACTGGTTTGGGGATACTTGAAGAACCACAAGCTTGGCAAAATGAAAATGACTGGGTCTGATCAATTAAAAAAGAAAGTATATTCAGTGCTGCGGTCTCTTCAGAAGATGCCACGTATAGTAAGAAATTTTTTCAAACATAAGGAGCTTGCCTATATTGGAGAGTGTGTCGAGTAGGTTTTGGCCTTCTTAGTAATTCCAAATTCTACTTTGTTTATGAGTAGGCCAATGACAGTGTCATGCATTATTTTGAAGTGGTACACATTTAGCGGACACCTTGCTAAGACATACAAAACTTAA
>JAKSCO010000313.1 GCA_022360575.1 Bacteroidales bacterium
AGTGCCTTTAGATAATACAACAAATCTAAATTTTCGTATTTTGAAATTATAGGCACTTAATTTAAATTTGTGTTGATTAATAAAGATTTTAAAAGATATGTTTGAGAATTTATCGGAACGACTAGATAGGTCATTTAAATTACTAAAAGGACA
This sequence comes from Bacteroidales bacterium, assembly GCA_022360575.1. Taxonomy (GTDB): domain Bacteria; phylum Bacteroidota; class Bacteroidia; order Bacteroidales; family UBA12077; genus UBA12077. The sequence continues at coordinate 154 of JAKSCO010000313.1, forward strand.
AGGCAAAATTAGCGAGATAAATGTTGCCGAAACATTAAAAGATGTTCGTAGAGCATTACTCGATGCCGATGTTAACTATAAAATAGCAAAATCATTTACCGATACAGTAAAGAAAAAAGCTTTAGGACAAGATGTTTTAAATGCTGTTAAGCCAGGACAAATGATGGTTAAGATTGTTCGCGACGAGCTTGCTGAGCTTATGGGCGGACATGCTACAGATATTAACTTAAAAGGAAATCCTACAGTAATTCTTATTGCAGGTTTACAAGGTTCGGGTAAAACAACCTTTTCGGGTAAATTAGCAAACTATTTAAAATCTAAAAAACAAAAACAACCTCTTTTGGTTGCCTGTGATGTTTATCGTCCTGCTGCGATTGACCAGTTAAAGGTATTAGGCGAACAAATAGGTGTTCCGGTATATACCGAAGAAGGAAACAAAGAGCCGGTAAAAATTGCAAAAAATGCAATTAAGCAAGCTAAAAAAGATGGACAAAACTTAGTAATTGTCGATACTGCTGGTCGTTTGGCTATAGACGAAGAGATGATGAACGAAATAGCTGCTGTTAATAAAGCTATTGAACCTCACGAAACTTTATTTGTAGTTGACTCGATGACAGGACAAGATGCTGTAAATACAGCTAAAGAATTTAACGATCGATTAGATTTTGATGGAGTTGTACTTACAAAATTAGATGGTGATACTCGTGGTGGTGCTGCTTTATCTATTCGTTCGGTTGTAAATAAACCTATTAAGTTTATTGGTTCGGGCGAGAAAATGGAAGCCTTAGATGTATTCTTCCCCGAACGTATGGCCGATCGTATCTTAGGTATGGGAGACATTGTTTCGCTTGTTGAAAAAGCTCAGGAACAATTCGATCAGGAAGAAGCTCGTAAATTGAGCAAAAAAATTGCTAAGAATCAATTTGATTTTGATGATTTCTTGTCTCAGATAGGACAAATAAAAAAGATGGGAAATATCAAAGACCTTGCCGGGATGATTCCGGGAATGAGCAAAATGATGAAGAATGTAGATATTGATGATGATGCTTTTAAAGGAATTGAAGCAATAATAAAATCAATGACTCCTGAAGAGAAAAAAGATCCGAAGATAATTAACGGAAGCCGGCGTAAAAGAATAGCTCGTGGTAGTGGTACAGATATTCAGGAGGTGAATAGATTGATAAAACAATTCGACGAGACCAAAAAAATGATGAAAATGATGAAAAACGGCAAAGGAATGGCCGGATTAATGAGTCGAATGTCAGGAATGAGATAATTTATAAAATCATAGAGTTGAATAACTCTTTTAAATAAAAGACACTATGAAGCTAATTGATGGTAAAAAAATAGCAAATCAAATAAAAGAAGAGATTGCTCAAGAAGTTAAGCAAATTGTAGAGAGTGGAGGTAGAGCTCCTCATTTGGCTGCTGTAATTGTTGGTCATGATGGTGCTAGCGAAACCTACGTAGGACATAAAGAAAAAGCTTGTGCTCAAGTGGGGTTCAAATCGACGGTTTTGCGTTTCGAAGAAACAATTACTGAAGAAGAGATGTTGGCTCAGGTTAATAAACTAAACAATGACCCGGGTGTTGATGGTTTTATTCTTCAGCTGCCATTACCAAAACATATCTCAGAGCAAAAAGTAATTGAAGCTATTGATCCTAGAAAAGATGTTGATGGGTTTCATCCGATAAATCTTGGACGTATGGTAATTGGTTTACCAGCTTATATTTCGGCAACACCAGCTGGAATTATGGAACTAATTAAACGTTACGAGATAGAAACATCAGGAAAAGATGTTGTTGTTGTCGGACGTAGTAATATTGTAGGTAAGCCAATGACTATATTGTTAGGACAAAAAGCTTATCCAGGAAATGCTACTGTTACTATGGCTCATAGCCGAACAAAAAATTTAAAAGACTTATTGTTAAAAGCAGATATTGTTATTGCTGCTTTGGGTGTTGCCGAGTTTTTAACTGCCGATATGGTTAAAGAGGGTGCTACAGTTATTGATGTTGGAATTACTCGAGTAAAATCGGATACAACAAAATCGGGCTGGAAACTTTTAGGCGATGTTAAATTTGATGAAGTTGCTGAAAAAACAGATTATATTACTCCAGTTCCTGGAGGAGTAGGCCCAATGACTATTGTTTCGTTAATGCAAAATACATTAAAGGCTGCTAAAGGCGAGATATATTCAGAATAATAAATTATTTAAGATACTGCAAAGGCTACCCAATATTAATAAGGGTAGCCTTTTATTATATATTTGCCGCTAATTTAAATTTATGGATAGAAATACAAAAAATGTTTTAGAATTAGAGAATGCGAAAATTTCTAAGTTGTTGATGAAATATTTTTTACCTGCTTTTACAGGGGTAATTATCAACTCTCTATATAATATTGTTGATCGAATTTTTATTGGTCATGGGGTTGGGGCGATAGCACTTTCGGGTTTAAGTGCAGTATATCCTATTATGCTGATATTTTTAGCTTTTGGGATGTTAATTGGTATTGGTTCAGGAGTTCGAGTGTCGATTAATTTAGGAAAAAAAGATTTTAAACGTGCCGAATTGGTTTTGGGTAATTCTTTTATTCTTATGATAATAGTCTCAATAATTATTACTTCTATTGGTTTTTCAATAAAAGATCCTCTTTTGCATCTGTTTGGTGTTGGTGTCGACACCAAAGAGGTTGCCAACGAATATTTAGATATTATTCTGTATGGAGCTATTTTTAATGTAGTTGGTTTTTCGTTGAATAATTTAATCCGATCAGAAGGAAATGCCAAGATAGCAATGTTTTCGATGTTAATTAGTGCAGGAACTAACATCATTCTCGATCCGATATTTATATTTGTTTTCGATATGGGAGTTGCCGGAGCTGCTTGGGCAACTATTATCTCGCAGTTTATTCTTTGTGTCTGGGTAATTGTGCATTTCAGAAGTAAGCGTTCGGTAATACAATTACGAGCCTCGAACTTTAAATTAAAAGGTCAGATAGTTTTATATATTATAACCATTGGTTTTGCTCCTTTTTCGATGCAAATTGCTGCATGTTTTGTTCAGGGCTTGTTTAATATTCAGTTGGTTAAATTTAGTAGCGATATTGCCATTGCAGCTATGGGAATTATAAACTCGATTGCAATGTTAATATTAATGACTGTTATGGCTATAAATATGGCAGCACAGCCAATTTTTGGATTCAATCATGGGGCAAAGAACTTTTTGAGGGTAAAAGAAACTCTACTTATGTGTATGAAAGCAGCTACAGGAATAGCATTAGTAGGCTGGCTTATTGTCGAATTTTTTCCTGAAACTTTGGTAAAAGCTTTTAATTCGAGTAGCGAAGAGTTACTTGTAGTTGGCTCAAACGGATTGCGCTTTTTTCTGTTAGCTCTTCCTGTTATTGGTTATCAAATAATTGTTAGTAATTATTTTCAATCGATAGGTAGAGCTGGTATATCTACTCTGTTAACGCTTTTACGCCAAGTAATTTTTCTGATACCAATACTTTTTATCTTACCAAATTTTATAGGTTTGCACGGAGTTTGGATCGCCGAGCCAATTTCTGATGTCGGTTCGGCAATTGTATCAGGGACATTTATATATTTCGAATTCCGAAAACTAAATCGTTTAATTGCTAATAAATAATAGATCCCAGAATAAGATTTTATTACAATAAAAGTCAATAAAGCTTTTTACATAGTTTAGTGTAAAAAGCTTTATTTTATCACATCATCTTGATGTTCTTTTGGTATAAATATCGATTTACAACAAAAAACTCAAAGCACTGACAATAAATCGGTGCTTTTTCTTTAATATTGTCAAAATCGCAGATTACGCGAAACTCAGATTATATTATAATCCTTGGTATGCAATAAGCTGATTCGATAGTGCTTATATCTTTAAAATCTTAATAATATTTAAGTTTTAATGTATTATAAGCAATGATTAGGCAATTATAAACATGTAAAATTGTTGTTCTACAAATAATAATTCAGTAATTTCAATTTCTGAAAAATAAGATATATGAATTCACTAGGTAGATTATTCCGAATTAGTATTTATGGCGAATCGCATGGTTCGCAGTTGGGTGTTTTAATTGATGGCTGTCCTGCAGGTTTAGCTATTACAGAAGATGATTTTGTAAAAGATATTATGCGTCGTAAAAGTGGAGCCAAAGGTACAACTCCTCGAAAAGAAGAAGATTCTCCGATTTTATTATCTGGAGTTTTTAATGGATACTCAACAGGAGCACCTATAATGATTGCTTTTCAGAATAAAAATACTCGGTCGTCTGATTATGCCAACCTGTTTACTTTCCCTCGACCAGGTCATGCTGATTTTACAGGAAAGATGAAATATGGTGGATTTAATGATTATCGTGGAGGAGGTCATTTTTCGGGGCGATTAACACTAGCATTAGTAGCAGCAGGTGTTGTTGCAAAAAAAATTATAAAGTCAGTAAATATTGAAGCAAAACTTATCGAAGCAGGAGGACAAAAAAATATAGACAAAGCAATAGATTATGCCATTGAAAACAATGATTCGATAGGAGGAATTGTTGAGTGTAGAGCCGAGAATATATCTGTAGGTTTAGGCGAACCTTTTTTCGATTCGGTTGAGTCTGTATTAAGCCATGCAGTATTTGCTATTCCTGCAATTAAAGGAATCGAGTTTGGTGTTGGATTTAAGGCTGCGAGTATGTTTGGAAGTCAACATAACGATGCTTTAATTGATATTAGTGGAAAAACACATACAAATCATGCAGGTGGAGTTAATGGAGGTATTTCTAACGGAAATCCACTGATCTTTAGAGTAGCTGTAAAACCAACATCGAGTATAGCAAAACCACAAAATACAATTAATTTAAAATCGGGTAATACAGAATCGTTAAAAATTGAAGGTCGGCATGATGCATGTATCGCTCTTAGAATGCCTGTAGTGATTGAAGCAGTAACAGCTATTGTTTTAACAGATTTTATGATGCTTGAGCAGAAGCTAGATAGAATTATACCTCACGATTAAATATACTATAATGAGAAAATCATTTTTTATTGTTATTATCAGTTTTGTATTGGCAATTTGGATTGTAAATCAATTTGTCAAGAAACCTTCTTTTAATAATACAAAAGAATATCTCGATTTTGTAATTAAAGAAAAACAGAATGTCCGATTAGATTTATTATACTGGAATTTACTAAATGAAGATTCGTTAAATATCGATTATCATTATGGGTTTATTACAAACTTTTATAACAATATAGGTATATCAGGGATTTCAGAAAAAAAAGTAGCAACAATTTATTGGCGATATGCCGAAAGTACAAACGACGAAGTAAGCGATCTTGGTTTTTATGCCTTAGGTTTAATAGCGTCAATGAGTAGAGATTATAACGATGCTTTGATCTTTTTTTCTCAGGCATCTAATACCGAATTGAAATACCTTAACAACTCAATAGGTCGTGTTTACGAAGATATTGGTGATTTCAATCAGGCCGAAGAATATTATGCAAGAGAGATTAAGCAAAAAGGAAATATCGAAGGAGCATATCAAAACCTGATACGTTTATTCTATACACAAAGCAGATTTAATGATTTATATAACTTATTAAAACAGCGCCAATCGCGTAAATATTTTCCGTCTCACTTAAAGCGACAGCTTTTTCTATTTAATTATAATTTTTTGGGATATTTTGAATCGGTACTGGCACACACATATAAAAATCAGAGCTTAATAGGATTTTTAGGGGCTTTATTGATAATGCTTAGTTGGTTGTTTTATTTACGCAGAATTGATATTTACGAACCCGAAAAGTGGAAACATATTATATTGATATTTATTCTGGGAATTATTTTTTCTGAACTAACATTTTTATTAGGCGATTTAAATTCAATTTTTATTGGTTTCGATTTAAATGGTAAAGTATTAAACGATTTAATATATTGTATTGTAGGAATAGGAGTTGTCGAAGAGTTTGTTAAAATATTGCCTGTTATTTTAATCTTAAGATTGACAAAAGCTGTGAATGAACCTGTCGATTATTTAGTATATGGCTCGGTTTCGGCTTTAGGGTTTGCTTTTGCCGAAAATCTATTGTATTTCAATAATTATGGCCCCGAAATAATAACAGGTAGAGCTCTTACGGCTGTTGTTTTTCATATGTTTTTAACTGCATTAGCATCTTACGGATTAATGCTAAATAAATACAAAGCGGGTAGGGGACTGTTGTCCGATTTTACTAAACTATTTTTATTGGCAGCAATTATTCATGGTTTATACGACTTTGTTTTAATAAATAAAGTGTTTAGCAAGTTTAGTTTGCTTTCGGTTGTAATTCTTGTATTTAGTCTTTCGTTTTTTAATACTTTAATATCAAATGCTCTTAGTAATTCCGAATTTTTTGATGAGAGTATACAATTGAATAAACGGAAACTGCAAAATTATTTGATATATAGTTTATCTTCGATTTTTATGTTTCAGTATTTGGCTGTTTCAATAAAATTAGGATCAGAAGCAGGTCTCGAAAGTTTACGAAACTCTGTTATTTCTGGAGGGTACTTAATTATATTTATTTCAGCAAATTTAGGTACGATTAACATAAAATACAGAAAATGGAAACCTTTGCAGATAAAATTTCCTCGATTTACGCTTAAAAGCAATAACAATTATGATAATGTAATTGGCGAAGAATTCGAGATTGAGGCTGTATCGAAAAATCGCGACTTAGAGCGGATATTTCCGAACAAAGGAAAAATTATTAGAAAAGAAACTGTTTCTGAAAATCCCGAATGGTATTTGTTTGAATTAAATAATCATACCGAACTCCAAGATTTTAATGGTAGGTTTATTCTTATAAAATCAAAACTTCCCGATGAATCAATAAAAATAGGACAATGGACTGAGGTTGCTGTTTTTGTGTTTATTAGTGATGAGAAAATAAATCAAGACTTAAAACTACGCGAAGATTTCTTGTTTAAAGGTTGGGCACGTTTAAGATAACCGAAATGTTTGCTTTAAAGCTGATACTATTCTGTTTTTATTCGTAAATTGTATAAACTTGAGATTAACTACAACTGTTTATATCTAAATTCAATGCTATGACAAATAGGAGTAAATATTTTAACTCTTTAGATGAAGAAAAGGATATTGTTCGAAATTTAACTGATCAGTTGCCTGTAGGTATTGTCAGAACAACATGCAAGGGACAGATATTGTATGTAAATCCGGCACTAGCCAAAATGTTTGAATATAGTTTAAACGAAATGTATGATATAAGTGCCTATGATTTATTTTTAGAAAGAGAGCATCGCGATTACGAAATAAAATCAATTATTGCTAGTGGCGATAATAAAATAGTTAGAGAGAAAACTTTAAAAACAAAAAATCAGAAACGAATAATAGTAAAAGCAACGATAAATATAATTCGTAATAAAAAAGGAGATATCGATTATTTCGACGGTGTTGTCGAAGATATTACAGTTCGTAAAAAAGCCGAAAAAGAAATATTAAAGCTCTCGACTGCTGTTACCCAGAGTCCAAACTCGATTGTGATTACTGATTTAAAAGGGAATATAGAATATGTAAATCCGAAGTTTTGCGAATTAACAGGATACTCGACCGAAGACCTTATCGGGAAAAATCCTCGAATTCTGAAAACAGAGCATTCGTCTGATAAGTTCTATAAAAATTTATGGCAAACAATTTCTTCTGGAAAAACTTGGAGAGGTGAATTTTTAAATAAACGAAAAAATGGCACCTATTTTTGGGAGCTAGCTTCAATTAATCCAATTTTCGACAAAAAAGGAAATATTGTTCAGTATTTAGGAATAAAGGAGGATATTACTAAAAGAAAAGAAATCGAAGAAGCTCTTTTAAAATCAGAACAAAAACTTAAGCACGCTAATGCAACTAAAGATGTGTTTTTTTCTATTGTTGCTCATGATCTAAAAGGACCAATAGGTAATTTTTCGCAGCTTCTAAATATTATTAAAGAAAACTTCTATACTAGTTCTAACGACGAGAAATTAGAATATATCAATATGCTTGCCGATTTATCGAAGAAAACAAACAACCTGCTTGATGATTTGTTATTGTGGGCTCGAATACAAATGAATGCTATCGAGTTTGAAAAAGAAAATTGTCACTTACTAACGATAGTAAACCAATCGGTTAGTATAGTCAACGAAAAAACTCTGGTAAAAAATATTAATATCGAAATAGATGTTGATTCCAAGATTGAAGTTTATGCTAATATCGATTCGATAAAGACCGTCGTTCGTAACTTATTATCGAATGCGATTAAATTTTCGACTCAGAAAAGTAAGATACAAATATCGGCCAAAGAAGATAAAGTTAATGGTTTGGTTAAAGTTTCGATAAAGGATTTTGGAGTTGGAATTCCTAAAGAAAATCTTGATCGATTATTTAAAATCGAAACATCGTTTTCGACCTACGGAACCGAAGATGAGAAAGGTTCGGGTTTAGGATTGATACTATGTAGAGAGTTGATTCGTAAAAATGGAGGCGAGATAAAAGTTCAAAGCACCGAAAATAAAGGAAGTACTTTCTATTTTATTATCCCAAATAAAACATAAAGATTTATACCCATAGTATATTTCGCAAAACTATAATTAAATTCTACTCTGCACATAAAGAAATAAATATGTGTAAATCCACAGATGTATGTTATTATTTCAGGTAGTTTTTTTGATAATAAGTATCTTTGTAAACTTATATTTAATCACAAGTCATTAACTTGTGATATTGAGCAATTAAAAAATAATAACATGAGAATATATCTTGATTATAATGCAACTACACCTGTCGACAAGGAAGTTGCTCTTGCTATGCAACCTTATTTAGCTGATTATTTCGGTAATCCGAGTAGTTCGCACAGTTATGGTATTGAAACAAAAAAAGCAGTTGAAAATGCTCGAAAGCAAATTGCTAATTTAATAAATTGTAAACCTCACGAGATCATTTTTACCAGTGGAGGATCCGAATCTAATAACTATGCAATAAAAGGAATTGCGTATGCATATGAAAACCGAGGAAATCATATTATAACATCGACAATAGAACACCCTGCTGTAATTGAGGTTTGTAAATATCTTGAGCGAAAAGGATTCAGAATATCTTATATCCCTGTTGACGAAAATGGGATTGTTGATTTGCAGAAATTAGAATCGGAAATTACCAACCAGACTATATTAATAACAATTATGCATGCTAATAATGAGATAGGAACTATTCAGCCTATTTCTGATATTGCCAAAATAGCTCGTAAGCATAATGTTTATTTTCATTCAGATGCAGCTCAATCTGTAGGTAAATATCCTGTTGATGTTAAAGAGGTAGATCTAGATTTACTTTCTATTGCCGGACATAAATTATATGCTCCGAAAGGAATAGGAGTGTTGTACATGAAAGACGGAGTTCGATTAGAGAAATTAATACACGGAGCCGATCACGAGCGTGATAAACGAGCAGGTACAGAGAATGTTTTAGAAATTGTAGGATTAGGCAAAGCTTGCGAGGTAGCTCATAGATATTTGTATCGGAATATCACTCATATGCAAACATTGCGAAATTTATTGTATCAAACCATAAAAGAAAGTATTCCTCAGGTAAAACTTAATGGACATCCCGAGTTGCGATTACCCAATACATTAAATTTAAGTTTCCCTAATATCGAAGCAAATCTGTTACTTAATCAGCTAGAGAGTAAGGGTATTGCAGCATCGGCAGGTGCAGCTTGCCATACCGATTCGGTTGATGTGTCGCCAGTTTTGTCGGCAATAAAATTAAGCACCGAATATGCTATGGGAACAATTCGTTTCTCTGTAGGTAAATATTCAACCGAGCAAGAAATAATTCGTGCCGCAAACATTATTATCGAAACAGTAAAAGAATTTACTTCGACATGTCAGTTAGAGTTTAAAGACGATGAAAATTGCGAACAAATAAAACTGACAAAATATACCAAGGGGTTAGGATGTGCTTGTAAACTTCGTCCTCAGGAGTTAGAAAAAATACTTAAAGACTTGCCTGTAACAAGCAATCCAAATATTTTAATTGATACAAATAACTCTGATGATGCTGCGGTTTATAAAATTAATGACGATACGGCTTTAGTACAAACATTAGATTTTTTTACTCCTATTGTCGATAATCCTTACGACTTTGGAGCTATTGCGGCTGCTAATGCATTAAGCGATGTATATGCTATGGGCGCTAAGCCTATCTTCGGACTTAACATTGTAGGTTTTCCTTCGTCGCGATTACCTATGGAAGTGTTAAAGCAGATATTAAAAGGAGCTCAAGATAAAGCAACCGAGGCAGGGATAAGTATTATTGGTGGGCATACTATTAATGACCCAGAACCTAAATACGGAATGGTAGTTAATGGGTTGGTTAAGCCCGAAAATGTATTATCTAATGCAAATGCAAAACCTGGCGATGCTATTGTTTTAACCAAACCTATAGGTGTTGGGATTTTAACTACAGCACTAAAAAGAGGTTTGGTAGACAAAGAAACCGAGAAAGAAGTAATTCGGATAATGTCTGAGTTGAATAAATATGCAGCCGAGGTATTGCAGAACTTTAAAGTTAATGCATGTACCGATGTTACAGGTTTTGGATTACTTGGTCATTTAAGCGAGATATCTTTAGCAAGTAAAATGGATGTTGAGATTAATGCTAAAAGAGTTCCAATTATTGAAAAGGCTTGGGATTTTGCAACAAGCAATGTAGTGCCGGGAGGTTCTGAAAATAATCGAAACCATTTTTCGAAATATATTGATTGGGATAATGAGATTTCAGATGTTGAACAAATAATTTTATCTGATGCTCAAACTTCGGGTGGTTTGTTGTTTACAATCCCTCAGCAGCAGAAGGATGAGGTTATACAAGAACTTAAAAAAATAGGATTAACATCTACTTCGCATATAGGAAACTGTGTTGCCGAAGGAAATGGAATTATCACTGTGAAAAACCAATAGAGCTTAAATTTTTGTCTTGGGAGTCTTTTATCTCCCGAGACAAAATCATATATTATTTCTTCTGTGTTCGATATTGTAATACTTATTAAAATTAGATAATTCAGTCGATTTAAAGTTATGATTGGTATATGCCTTGTAATAAGGGCTTGATCCTATTTTATCCAACCAACTTTTTTTCTCCATTTCTCTAGTTCTTTTTTATTTTTTTCAAAGTCTGAAGGTGGTAAATAATTTTCTTTCTTTGCTTGTTTTCTTATAATCTCTGTTTGTTCTTCAAGGCTGTTCAATCCGATCGATTTTCTTCTTTTATTTACTTTCGTTATGTCGTCGTAAGGGTTTGGACTTAACTCACCATTTTTGTCCCAATCAAACTGAGTTCCATAATATTGATGATTACCTTCAAATACAGCTATTCGGTCGGTTAGGTAGGCCAAATTCTGAGGATTGGCTTTGTTTTCGCTAACAGCAACTTCTAATAATTTCACACATTTTTTCATAAAATCAGGATGTCCTATCGAGTGTTGTATAACTAGCCAAGCAGCTTCATTCGCTTTTTTTCCCACTTTGTCGATGGTTGGATAACCGATTGTATCGATTATGTTGTTTAGTATTTCAGCATTTTTTATGTGTATTTTTTCCATCTTAGGGTTGTAGCCTTTTCCAAACTGTTTGTTTTTTATAAGCTTGTCTCTGAATTCCAAATCAGTGTTTTTAAGGTCAATTATTTTTCGAGCAATTTCTTTATAATGCATACAATTTATGTGTATTATTTATAGTTGTTTTTGTCTTTA
>JAKSCO010000220.1 GCA_022360575.1 Bacteroidales bacterium
AACATATATTTTACTTCTTGCTTATGGTTTTTCTTGGTTGTCAAAACAAGCATATTCAAAATCACTAGGGTTTGTATCTATATTTTATGGAATAACCATGTTTATTTGGATCATATTTATAATATTCATGCAAATTATAGCACTATAAATACCGTAATTGTTCGACGGCTTTTATTGACGGACAAACAAGTTTTACTTAAAAATTTACAAAATGAAAGAACTAAATTTAAATCAGATGGAAAACACCCATGGTGGTAAGTTTTGGGGCAGACACGATTTCAATTGTAAAACAACAAGTATTGGGACTTGGTGTTGTTATGATTATGCTGCTTTCTGGATAAACATTAACCATGATTGTTGTTGGGCTCATTTATGCTAAAATTGAAAAGGAAGTTTTAAATAACAAAACTTCCTTTTATAAAATTATATATTACGAAATAAATAAAGATGAAAAGAATATTTTTCGCATTAATAATTATATCGCTGCATTATAATTTATTCGCACAAACTTATGTAAAAGATTCTGAAACATTAAAAGCTGTGGAGTTTGCAGCTATTTTAAATCAGACTACAAAAACTGGAACTTACTCCGACCAAAATGGTAGGTTTAATTTACAAGCAAAAGCAAATGATACTTTAATAATATCGTGTGTTGGATACTTTACCGATACTCTTGTTTATTCTGATAATATTGATCGAGAAATATTATTAAAACCCCAAATATATGAAATTAGCGAAGCGACTTGTAATATTAATGTAAAATCGAAAAAACGAGAACTTGGATATAGGAAGGAAAAAATAAGAACAAACTTTCATTCTCACGCAGGTAGTGAATGGGTAACATATATTGCAAATAACAATCCGAAACAACCTAAACTTATAAAATCGATAGTTTTAAAAACATCGAGCAAGCAAAAAAACAAAATTGCTTACCGCCTTCATATTTATGAAAAAGATAGTTTAACAGGACTACCCGGAAAAGATATTGCAAATATACCTTTGATTAAATCGAACGAACATAAAGGCAATAAGTACAATTTAGATAAAGATATAATTTTCCCAAATTCTGGTGTTTTTGTTGGCATTGAATGGGTTGCTCATTTAAATACCTGCGATGAAGATAATGAAATACAAAAAGGAATTCCTCTTAGTGTGCCCCTAACTTTTCCTAAAGAAAAATCCTATACATATTATAAAAGTAAATTTTTTGATAATAAATGGTTTTTAGTAAATCCAGAACATGTCTTATGTCAATTATTATGTGAAGAATATCCTCCTAGTTTAGCCATCTCTATTATTGTAAAAGAATTCTATAATCAATAAAATTAATTTATAGTAAGAAAAACTATCTTAAAATTTATTAGAACTCATGAAAAATATAATCTTTATATTAATAATCACATCACTGCATTATAATTTATTTGCTCAAACTCATGTAAAAGATTCTGAAACATTAAAAGCTGTAGAGTTTGCAGCTATTTTAAATCAAACGGCTAAAACTGGAACTTACTCCGACCAAAATGGTAGGTTTAATTTACAAGCAAAAGCAAATGATACTTTAATAATATCGTGTGTTGGATACTTTACCGACACTCTTGTTTATTCAGAAAATATTAATCGAGAAATATTACTAAAACCCAAAGGATATAAAACTAGGAAGGATACATGTATCTTTAACGTAAGATCGAAAAAATATAAATTAGGTTATAGAAAAAAAAGAAAAACAACTACTATTTTTTCACATGCCGGTAGCGAATGGGTAACATATATTGCAAATAATAATCATAAACAAAAAAAACTCATAAAATCTATAATTTTAAAAACAACAGCCAAACGTAGAAAAAATATTGCTTATCGACTTCATATTTATGAAAAAGATAGTTTAACAGGGCTACCCGGAAAAGATATTGCAAACATTTCTTTAATTAAATCGAACGAACATAAAGGGAAAAAACATGATTTGAATCAATATGTAATTCTTCCAAACTCAGGAGTATTTGTAGGTATTGAGTGGATAGCGTATTTAAATAAAACCGGAGATAAAATCGAAACAAAAAACAATATTGTCCTTAGTGTGCCTTTAACTTTCTCAAAAGAAAAATCACAAACATATTATAGAAGTAAATTTTTTGATAACAAATGGTTTTTAGCAAGTAACAAACATCCTTTATCTAGAATATTAAAGGTAGAAAATCCTCCCAAACTAGTAATTTCTATTATCGTAGAAGAATTTAAACAATAACTTTAGTCTTATGAAAAAAACAACAGCTATCATAATTTTCATATTCATAATTTTAGGTTTAAGCTATATGACCTGGGCTATTGTTAATGCAGGTAAAATCCCTAAGGTTAATTTAAATGAAATTAATCAAGACAATATGGTTATTCTTACAGGCGAATTGTCTAATGCTTTTCAAGAGAATAAATCGAATGTTGTTGTATATTTTAAAACCGATTGTCAATATTGCTCATACGAGATAAAATCAATATCTGATAATCTGGAGAAATTTAGTCAGTCAAATATCATATTTGTTTCGACAGAGTCAGAAGAAAAAATTTTAGAATTTTCGGAGCAATTTAATTCTCAGGTATTAAATTTTATTCAAGATTCGAAAAGTCAATTTAAAAAGAAACTACGAGTAAAGAACTACCCATCGATTTTTATTTTTTCGGCACAAAACAAACTGGAAAAACGATTTAATGGAGCAATGCCTATTGACACTTTAATTTCGTATGTTAACAATGAACAAACAAATTAAAAAATCATTTACATTACAACACGATCAAGCAGATTGTGGAGTTGCCTGCTTATTATCTGTATTAAAATTTTATAATAGCGATTGTTCGCTTGAACAACTACGCGAGTTAAGCGGAACAAATAAACAAGGAACATCACTTTTAGGATTATATCAGGCAGCACAACAACTAGGATTTAAGGCTAAAGGTGTCGAAAGCGATATTAAAAATACCTTAAATTTAAATGCACCTGTTATTTTACATGTACAAATAGATAAGCTTGAACATTATATTGTTCTTTACGGACAAAAAAACGGGAAATTAATAATAGGTAATCCTGCAAAAGGATTAGAATATGTAAGTACAGAATATCTCCACTCAATATGGAAAACAAAATACTGCTTGGTATTAGAACCTACATCAAAATTAATTGCTAAAGAAAAAAGTGTAAAAGAAAAGAAACGATGGCTTCTATCTATACTAAAAAAAGATAATAATATTATAGTTTCTAGTATTGCTATAGGTGTTGTAATTGCCCTTTTAAGTATGACTATTGCTGTTGTAACCCAAAAATTAGTCGACAATATTTTGCCTTCGAAAAATACTCAAACACTGATATATCTGGTTTTATTTTTGTTTTTTCTGTTAAGTATAAAAATTCTATTATCTTATATTCGGAGTATTTTTTTAATAAAACAAAATCGAAACTTTAATAATCGTATAACTCATAAATTCTATAGCACATTATTATCGCTCCCAAAACGATTTTTTGATACTCGAGCTATAGGCGATATGGTTGCCCGATTAAATGATACATCGCGTATTCAGAGTTTTATTTCGCAGCTAATAGGTCGAATTATAATCGATGCATTAATGCTTGTAGTGTCTTTATGTTTTCTATTTTACTATTCATTCTTTTTTGGAGTAACATCATTAATATTTCTTTCGGTTTATTATGTTATAATATTTCTTCAGACTAAAAAGATTATTGATAAGCAACATAAAATAATGGTTACTTATGCTCAGGTTGAAGCTAATTATATTAATACAATAGGGGGTATCTCTGAGATTAAAAACTATAGCAAACAACGTGAGTTTAATACTCAAAATGCAAAAGTATATAATCAGTATCAAGAAAATATTTATGGTTTAGGTTTATTTCAAACTAAATTGAATGTATTTAATGGTTTTTTAAGTACAACATTTCAGTTATGGATTTTTGGTTTCGGGGCTTATTTGGTAATGACCGAATCATTAAGTTTGGGTATTTTTATGGCAATATTTGCTATAGCAACATCTTTACTCCCTTATGTAACTAGCTTGGCTATGACAATAGTTCCTTTAAACGAGGCAAAGATAGCATTTAATAGAATGTACGAATTTGTGAGTCACAAATATAAATTGAGTTGTAGTGTTGATGTTGACCAAATAATAGATATTGATGTCCAAAATATCTCGTTTAGGTTTGCCGGGAGAAAACAATTATTAAAAAATGCATCTTTTAATGTTAAGCAAGGTGAAATAATTTCTATTATAGGCGAAAACGGATGCGGGAAAAGTACTATAGCTCAAATTTTAAATAGATTTTATTCTATTGAGTCTGGTAATATATTAATAAACAAAACTATTTCTTTAGCTGATGTTGATCCTGAAAAATGGAGAAAGAAAGCTATTTTAGTTTCTCAGCATACCCATATTTTCAATGGTTCGATAATTGAGAATATAGCAATGAAATTTGGCAATTATGACTTTGAAGATACCATCCGGTTTATACACGAGAATGGATTTGCTGAATATTTTAAAACACTTCCACTTGGAATTTATACTGTAGTGGGCGAAGTAGGTTTAAATTTATCGGGAGGACAAAAACAGTTGATAGCAATAGCACGAGCTTTATTAAAAAAGCCTCAGCTATTAATCCTAGACGAAACAACTTCGGCAATGGATACAAATACTGAAAATTTTGTATTAACTATTTTAAAGAAAATACAAAAAGAAATGGCAATAATATTTGTGACACATCGTTTGCATATTCTTCATTCATTGACCAATAAAATTTATATAATTGATAATGGAGAAACAAAGAAATTTGGATCTCATGCAGAATTATTAAACTCTGACAATTTTTACAATGATTTCTGGAGGAAGCTGGAAAAATCCCCCGCTTAGTAAAAACCGAGCTTATCGGAGCAGTAAATCAGGAAATAAAATACACCCCACTTATTGAGATCAATTCATTATTCCTTAAAACCCCTGCTGCCATACGATGAAATAGTACGATATCAAAGCCTTTATTTATAAAACTTACATTTTATTTTAAAATAAAAGTTCCTGATAACTGGCGGGGGGGATAATACATTCCACAAATCAATAAATATTCATAATCGACTGAACACAAGCGTGTTTTGTATATTTCTTAGCAAAAACCGAACGTTTGTTTTCAAACTACCGGTTATCAGCATCTCAACTACCGGTTGTTTGTTTCGTAACTACCGGTAGTTTGAATCGCAACTACCTGATAAAAATTTGCCAACTACCGGTAGTTTGTTTTCTTATGTACTGACAAAAGTGCAATAACATACTGATAAAAATTTAAATATATACTGACGAAAATGTACTAACATACTGATAGAAATTTAATGATGTACTGACGAAAATACAAAAACATATGATTAGTTATTTAATCGGGTATTTATACAAAATAAATTTTGCTTTCAGAAAATATATTTATACATTTAACCTATATATTAACATACCCCTAATAAAAATGCTGAAATATAAATTAATCGAAAGAGGCAATCCTTTAAAGAAGGATGCACCCAAAAAACATTACGCGTCACTTGTACCGCAAGGGAAAAAAACATTTCGTGATATCAGTAAAGATATCGAAGACAAATCGTCGTTAACACGCGGAGACATAAGCAATGTATTAGAAAACTTAGTAGATCAAATTCCGAAGTATTTGCTCGATGGGCAATCGGTAAAACTAGGCGAACTAGGCACGTTCCGTTTATCGTTAAGTAGCGAAGGTTGCGAAAACGAAGCTGATTTTAATACAAGTAAAATTAAGAGCACAAAAATTATCTTTTCTCCAGGTAAATTCTTGAAAGATAATGTTGATAATGTTCATTTCGAACGCGTAAAAAATTAATCATTACTCTCTAACGAAATTAAATCCAAGTAATAATCACTTGGATTTTTTTATTTAAAATATCCCAATACATTAGGCATGGTACGCGCTTGTAGTGTTATATCAAAAACTCTTTAGGCAAATAGTAAATATTTTATGAATAATAAAGATTAGAAATAATTACATTTACATCGGTTAAATAATAAAGACAAAAATATTATGCAAAAATCTCTTATAATTGGTTTATTATCGTCGTTAATATTGGTTGTTTTTGCTTTAAAAAACAATGTAAATGTTCAGTTAGATTTTATTATCGGAAAACCTATAAACGGATCTTTGTCGTTAATTTTATTAATTACAATTATTATTGGTGTTTTAGTCGGATTATTAATTTCGTTTCCGAGCATAAAAAAATTGAAGAAAACAATACATAACAACAAAGCAGAAATTACTAAGCTGAAAAATATTTTAGACGAATACAAAAAAGAAACCAGCCACAAACAACCATTGCCTCAAGAAGAAAACACCGAAGAAAATAACGATACCGAAAATATTGATTTATAAAATACGTAACAAACTAAATATTTTTTGAAACAATATTTAGTTTGTTCTATTTCTTTTCGAAATTCGTGTTTTGTCTATAGTATAGTTTTTTTCTTTCCACGCATTTAAGCCTCTTTCTAAACTAAATACCTGTTTAAATTTAAGCTCTCGACACAAAATATCCGATGCCGTTTCGCTTCTAGCTCCATCGTTGCAATAAACCAAAAGAGTAGTGTTTTTTGATACCGTTTTACAAAATTCTTCTAACGATTTTCGAGTAGCCACGCTAACAGCACCGCTAATTCTGTTTCTTTTATATTCTCTAAACAGTCTTACATCTAATACAATAGCATCGTCGCTATTTACAAGTAAAAAGAAATCATCGGCATTAATAAACTCAAAACAGTCGCCTGTTTTTTCTTGCCCTATTGCCAAGCCAAACACCAACATTAGTGTACTTAATATAATTACTCCCCTCATTTCAATACATCAATTTAAAATATAGTTTGTTATATTTTTATGCTAATAGTAGTTTTTATAAAACATATTGTTTTCGAAAAATGTTTACTTATATAGAATTATAAAGTTTCAATATTAACAAAATATAATACATCGTTGCTTATAAAACATAATCAGAACAAAATAACAAAAATTTTAAATTGATATGAATATAGGTATTATCATAGGTAGGATAGGAGGAGTTGATGGCGTGGCTCTGGAAACTGAAAAATGGATTGAGGTTTTTCAGAAAATGGGACATAAAGTGTATACTATTTCAGGACAATTTGAAGGACGTAAGATTAATCACATGCACGAAACTCGTGTTCAGGAGATGTCGTTTTTTTCGCCCGAGAGTTATTGGGAACAAAAAAAG
>JAKSCO010000351.1 GCA_022360575.1 Bacteroidales bacterium
CCTTCGATATATCCTTCTTGAGCCCAACGATGCGAACCCGATAGTGTAACAGCCAAACCGTTTTCCATTAAACCAGTCGAAGCAGTAGCCATTACCCTGTTTCTGTAAGTTCGGTTTGTTGACATATAAGAAACTTTTACCCCCGGACGATACTCGGAAGCACGAGTTATTATATTAGCAGTACCCCCTAAAGCATTAAGAGAAAAACTACTTTCGTCGCCACCAAACGAAATTTCTTTGTTACGAACAGCATCGTTTAGTCCTCCCCAATCAGACCACACAGGGCGTCCATTTTCGATATTGTTCATTTCAATTCCGTTAAAGAATATCCCTGAGTTATTTTGATCGTACCCACGAACACGGAACCTAGCAGTACCAAAAGTGTAAGCTGCAGTCGATGAAAATAAGTCGTTAGAAGAATGCAATAAACCACTAACTCCCTGACTAGATGAAGAAGCTCCTTCGTCATCGCCTACCTCAGAATCTTCTAATTCGATTACTAAGATTTCTGATTCGATTTCAGGAACTTTTTTATCTGTTTTCATTGACACAGTACCTATTTTTAACAACTCTCCTGATTTTAGTTTATAATCTAATTCTTTAGATTCGAAATCTGTTCCAACAAAAATCAAGGTCCCAATACCAGCAGGTACATTGTTTAGTAAAAATTCTCCCTTAGTATTTGTATACACAACGATATCTGTTGCGTCTACTTTTACCGCAAGGTTCTCGATAGGAGCTGTTGTTTTGCTATCAATAACAAGACCTTGTATTGATCCTGTTTGAGCAAAACCAGCAATTGCAGTAACTAATGAGAGAACAAAAAATAATGTAAGATGTCTCATAAATTTAGTTTATTAATTGATATTTTATATTCTATTGATTTCTAGCTATTAAATTAATGAAATCGTAAAAGAATATGCACAAAATTACATACTAATTTTTTACTTCCGAAATTTTTTCATACAATTACCAACATTTTATTAATCAACATCATGAAACAGAATAATAGGACAATTCTTGTTGTTTTTTTGGCATTTTTTTCTTTTTTATTTACAAGCCATGATACAGCAGCTCAGAAAAAGAAGTATAAAGTTACAACGGTAGCTTTTTACAATTTAGAGAATCTATTTGATACTCTAGACACACCGGAAAAAAAAGACGAAGAATATACTCCGGGGGGTGAGAAAAAGTGGGATTCGAAGAAGTATTCTTCAAAACAGACAAATATGTCGAAAGTGATAGCTCAGATTGGTGCAGATATAACCAAAAATGCTCCAACAATTGTAGGTGTATCAGAAATCGAGAATAGAACTGTTTTAGAGGATTTAATAAAAACACCTGCTTTAAAAAAGTTTGGATATAAAATAGTCCATTATGAATCGCCAGATAAGAGGGGCGTTGATGTAGGACTTTTATACCAAGAAAAATTCTTTCGAGTTACAAACACACGCTCAGCAAGATTGCATATTGAAGGGAAAGAGGATTTCTTTACACGCGATCAGCTTGTTGTTTCGGGAAAACTTGATGGGGATTTAATTCATATTATAGTAAACCATTGGCCATCGCGTTATGGAGGCGAAAAAGCCAGCCGGCCATCAAGGAATGCTGCTGCAGATTTAACTCGATCGATTGCTGATTCGCTAATGCGAGTTGACAAAAACTCAAAAATTATTATTGTTGGTGATTTAAATGATGATCCGAACAATATTAGTTTATTAAAACATTTAAAAGCTCGAAAAACACAAAAAGACACAAAAGAAGGTGATTTGTTTAACACCACTTATCCTTTGTTTAAAAAAGGTTTTGGAACTTTAGCATACAGAGACAAATGGAATTTATTTGATCAGGTTATTATTTCGGAACCACTATTAAATGCTAAATCGGGATACAAGTTTTATAAAACAATGATCTTTGACAAAGACTTCTTGAAAAAACAATCGGGCAGATACAAAGGTTATCCGCTACGAACACATGCCGGTGGAGCTTATCAGGGAGGATATAGCGATCATTTTCCTGTTTATATGTTTTTAATTAAAGAATTGTAAGAAATACCAAAAGACTATTCGAAAAGGATAGTCTTTTTTCTTTCACACTCTTTTTTAACAGATAATTTCAAAAAAGTTTTTAGTCGGCAACAAGTAAATTACATCCACGAATGTCGCTATTATCTAATCGTCCCAAAATTTCGAATGTATTATCGTTATAAATCTTTCCTAAATCTTTGGTTTCGATAAACGAGCAAGAATTTACATTAGCCAAATCAATTATATTAATTCCTCCAGATTTTCCCTTCTCAAGAAATGTAAAAGGATCATAAGTATCTCTAATTAGTATTTTCATCCAAGGAGGTGTTGAGAATCGTCCTTTTTGCTCGGAATAAGCTTGCGATAAAAGCTCTGTCATTCCATATTCTGAATGTATATTTTTTACTCCTAGTTTAGATGCTAAAAACTGATGCAACTCTGCTTTTGTTAGTTCTTTTCGTTTTCCTTTCATCCCTCCCGTCTCCATAATTACAGTGTTTTGCAAATTCATAGGATAGTTCTTAGCTAAATCAATTAAAGCATACGATACACCTATTAAAATTACTTTATGATTATCTTCGTCTAATGTTTTTAACTTTTTTGCTAATTGATCCAGATTATCTAAATAGAATCCACTATCGTTATGTCCAGATTGCTTTATAAGATGATTAACCATATATACCAAAGATGAACTTTCGTTCTCTAGATAAGTGGGGAGTAATGCAAGTATACAATAGTTTTGGATATTTCCATATTTCATTTCGAAAGCTAACGAAAAACTTTTCTCATAAACAGATATATCTGTTATATGATGATTGCTTCGCTGCATCCCTGTTGTTCCGCTACTGAAAAAGGTTTTTTGTATCTTTTTATTTCCACAAATAATTTTATGTGTTTTAAAAAACTCTATTGGCAAAAAAGGTATTTGTTTTAACTCAGAAACACTTGTTGGATTAAATTTTAAATATGAAAGATAAGCTTTATACACAGGATTGTGTTTTGCCTGATAGTTAAATATTTTAATTGCAATATCGTTAAATTGATATCGATCTTGAATTGCAAAGATATTATCTATATTGAGATTACACATATATTCCAAATTTTGGCCGAAATTTAGCGAAAATCTTTTATACACCAAATTGTATCCTATTATACAAAAGAGGAATAAATATGTTTATTTAAAAGGGGTTAATGTTTTTATGGAATTTATAGGATATAGAAACAATGATCTTTCATCCATTCCTTTTCATTTATTTGTTTTTCGTTATGAGATTTTGAGATATCAATAGAAAGGTTGTACATCCATTGAGATATAGTTTCATTCTGAGATTTATTTGATTTCTTTTCTTCTATTTCAATTTCTTTTACTTTTTGAGAAGACTCTATTTCCAATACCTTTTCTGATACTTTTTTATTTTCAGAAGAACTAATTACAAATCCTTGTTTTTCCTGCATTGGAGTTTGATTAATTGCTTTAGAAGAAAATGTAATAGCTAACAAAACCATTAATGCACAATAAAATTTAAGTGTTTTTTCTATTTTTAGATTCATCATAAATTATTTTATAGGTTCGTTTAGATGCCATATGCAATTATTGCACCAAAGTATCAAACTTTTGTATTAATCCTCCGATTACTATTCTGTTTATAACAACTTTTAAATTATCTGATAAACTCAAAACTTAACACAAACCTTCATTATTCTATTTTCGATTATATCATAACTAAACATAAATAATATTATTATAAAATATCAAAAGAAAGTTTTCACCATACGCTCGTATTTGCAAAAATGTCAAGAAAACGAACACTTAGTGTTCGTTTTTGTACAGGTAAAAACCTGTACAAAAATTATCTTAGGAATATATTTTTACATTTCCCACTCAAACCCATCTTTGGTATCTTTAATCTTAATTCCTTTTTGAGTTAGGATATCTCTTATTTTATCAGATGTAACAAAGTCTTTATTCTTTTTAGCCTCTAAACGAAGATTTAGGATTGTGTCAATCAATTCGCCTGTTAAATCTGAATTTCCAGAATCTGAAGTATTTTCGTTTTTAAAACCTAATACATCAAAAACAAATGTTTTGTAAATAAACTTTAATTCATCTAAATCATTCTGGTTTATTTTTTCTGCACCATCGTTGATTGAATTTATAATACGGACAGCTTCGAATAAATGCGAAATAAGAATTGGGCTATTAAAATCATCATTCATTGCAGCATAGCAATTTTCTTTTAGCTCAGAGATACTAACTGACGAACTTGTAGTTGCATTAAGTTTCTTAAGGGTTTCGCCTGCTTTCATCAATTTAAGAAAACCTTTTTCGGCAGCTTGCAATGCTTGATTTGAAAAGTCTAAGGTACTGCGATAGTGTGATTGAGCCATAAAGAAACGAACGACCATAGGAGAATAACCTCTTTCTAACAAAGGATGGTCTCCGGTAAATAACTCGCCCGGCAAGAATCCATTGCCTGCACTTTTTGACATTCTAGCTCCGTTTACAGTAAGCATATTCGTGTGCATCCAATATTTAACTGGCACAGTATGGTTGCACGCTTGAGATTGAGCAATTTCGTTTGTATGGTGGGTTGCTTGTAGGTCCATTCCACCACCATGAATATCAAATGTTTCTCCTAGATATTTTGTACTCATAGCCGAACATTCGATATGCCATCCAGGGAATCCCCAACCCCAAGGCGAAGGCCATTTCATTAATGTTTCAGGTTTTGCTTTTATCCAAAGAGCAAAATCGAGACGACCTTTTTTCTCATCTTGTCCTCCTAATTCGCGAGTTCCTTCTAATAAATCCTCGAGTTTTCGATTGGTTAATTTGCCATAATCAAATTCTTTGCTATACTTTTCTACATCAAAGTAAACCGTTCCATCTTTTTCGTATGCATAACCATTTGTTATAATATCCTTTATCATTTCGATTTGTTCAGCAATATGACCTGTTGCTGTAGGTTCGATACTAGGAGATAAAGTATTAAATGTTCGCATTACATCGTGAAAACCCAGAGTATACTTTTGAACAACCTCCATAGGTTCTAATTGTTCTAATTTTGCTTTTTTTGCAAATTTATCATCACCTTCGTCCCGATCTCCCTCTAAATGTCCAGCATCTGTAATATTTCGAACATAACGAACATTATAGCCTAAATGAGAAAGATATCTGAAAATTAAATCAAAAGAAATAAATGTTCTACAATTTCCTAAATGTACATCGCTATACACAGTAGGACCACAAACATACATCCCAACAAAAGGAGGATTTATGGGTTCAAAAAGTTCTTTCTTTCGAGTTATTGTATTATAAATTTGCAAATCTTTATTCATCGTATAATTGGTTTTAAAGCAAAATGCAAATCTAATAATATTATATATATCATTAAAGGATACTTATCTTATAATCTTTTATCACCAATGAAAATTATAAGGTAGTCTTAAAGAAAGAGCTATTTTTATTGAAAGACACATCGGGTTTATTTTTCAATTGTATATAAAAAATCATTCTCCCTTAATCTTAATACCAAAAGAACATCAAAATAAGTGATAAATTATTGTTTTAAAAACCTATAGTTGATATTGCATTATATATTTTTTAAGTTTACTCTAAAACTAAAAATCAGAAGATATGATCCCTGAGAACTTTATAAAATATATTGAATCTAGTTTAATAGAAAATTGGGATTTAATAGCTCTTACCGATTATAATGGAAATAGCTATAAATATAAAGATGTTGCTCGTAAAATTGCCCAACTTCATATTATGTTCGAAGAATGTAAAATTAAAAAGGGGAATAAAATTTCTTTAATCGGCAAAAATTCGGCTAACTGGGCAATGACTTACCTTGCAATTGTTTCGTTTGGAGCAGTCGTTGTTCCTATCCTTCCTGATTTTCATCCCAATGACATTCATCATATTATCAATCATTCTGACTCAGTTATCCTATTTGCTGAAAATTCTATTTGGGAAAATTTGGATGAAAAGTGTATCCCTAATTTAAAAGCTATATTTTCATTAACTAATTTCAATCTGATAATCGAAAATGAAGATGAGAATATTCAAGAAATATATAACAACCTAGATCATTTATATAACGAACTATACCCTCATGACTTAAGTCCAGATAATTTTAGAGTAGAAGAGGTTTCGAATGAAGAAGTTGGAGTTTTAAACTACACATCAGGAACTACAGGTTTTTCGAAAGGAGTTGTTTTGCCTCTAAATAGTTTAGCAGCCAACATTCGTTTTGCTCACAATAATCTACCCTTAAGTCCAGGAGATAATATTGTATCTTTTTTACCTTTAGCACACACATATGGTTGTGCTTTCGAATTTTTATGGCCCTTTACTATTGGATGTCATATTCACTTTTTAACAAGAACACCATCTCCAAAGATTATTATTCAAGCTTTTAACGAGATAAAGCCTGCAATAATAATTACAGTTCCTTTAATTCTTGAAAAAATATACAAAAAACAGATTTTACCTATCTTAGGTAAAACATCAATGAAAATATTAATGTCATTACCCATTATTGATAAATCAATTTATAATAAAATTAAGAATAAACTACACGAAGTATTTGGAGGGAAATTTAAGGAGGTAGTTATTGGAGGAGCTGCTTTAAACCAAGACGTTGAGCGTTTTTTAAAAAAAATTGGGTTTAACTTTACAGTAGGTTACGGAATGACAGAGTGCGGACCTCTAATAAGTTATTCTAACTGGGATAAGACAAAAATAACATCATCGGGGAAAGCAATAGATACTATTGAAGTAAAAATAGATTCAGCTGATCCATACAATATAGTTGGAGAAATATTAGTAAGAGGAGAAAATGTAATGTATGGATATTATAAAAATGTAGAAGCAACAGAAAAAGCCATAGATAAGGATGGATGGTTACATACAGGAGATTTAGGAATAATCGATGCTGAAAATTTTATTTTTATAAGAGGTCGTAATAAGAGTTTAATTCTTGGTCCATCAGGCGAAAATATTTATCCTGAAGAAATAGAAGCGAAATTAGATAATATGCTTTACATTCAAGAATCTCTTGTAATTGAAAAAAACAATCAACTAATTGCATTGGTATATCCTGATTTTGATTTGGTTGATCAGAATAATATCAATGAACCAGAATTAACTGAAATTATGGATGAAAATATGAAAGAGGTAAATATGAATTTAGCTAAATACATGCAACTCTCAAAAATAAAAATACATCCTGTTGAATTCGAGAAAACTCCCAAACGAAGTATTAAGCGTTTTTTATATACCTCTACTGAAATTTGAGTCTTCTTTAAAAAACTTCCTCAGAAATACGCCTTTTATTCTGTTTTATCTCATCAATTCGGGACAAGCCTAGAGATGTTGTTACTGAACGAAGCATATAAAATAACATTTCATTTGGTGAATTTGGAGTATCAATCATAATTTTATCAAAATAAAACTCTTGGATTGATTTTCTAACTATACGATCAAATTTTCTTATATTAATAGATGGTTCTATAAAACCGTCCCAAATTCCCTCAATAATTATACTCTCTGCAACATCACCAACGATTAAATCTATGGTATTAATAAAATCTGCATGTAAATCAGGATAGTATTTTTTAAAATTCCAATAATTCATTGAGTTTACTTCCCCCCAAAGATCTATTAACAAATAATATATATCATATAATCTCTCAAAACTATCAGAATCTAGATTAGATGTTTTCTTAAATTTAATTTTGAATTGGTTTATTGTTTCTTGAACTAAAGTATTGATTATATCTTTTTTACTTTTAAAATGCAAATACAAAGTTTTTTTTGATATTCTTAATTCACTTGCAATATCATCCATCGTTACACACTTAATCCCATACAACTGAAACAATTCATCTGTCTTTTTTACAATATCTTTTCTTTGAGTACCCATAATAAATTTTAAATTAATTCTAACACCTTTTTGTAAAGATTCTCTGTTATAAATACTTTAACCACCCTATATCTTAAAGTTTTAAATATTAAAATTTACACACCTAAAATTAAGTTATCACTTACCTAATAAAATACCAAAAGAACATCAAAAGTGAGTGGTAAAAATGTTTCTTCTTCCCTTAGTCATTGCCAGAAAAGCTACAAGGTAACTAGGCTATCTTTTGCTTTTTCGTCGCGTCTAAGACAAAAATTATTCACTTTTACAAATCCCTTATTTTGAAATTCATTTTAGTATAAGCCTTTAAAAAGTAAGTATTCTTTAATTGAATACTTACTTTATTCCTTTTATCATATTGTTTTCTCGATATCCCAAACAAAAGCTCTAATTCCGACCTCTTCGTTTATAGAATTTAGTTTTCCTATTTTATCAAGAACAATATCTACATCTTCTTCATTAACAATAGTAATTGTCCCCGAATTTACCTCAGGCCAAGTATGCGTTCCCATATGAGGATTTCCTGAAACAGATCCTTTTCCCATCATCTGAGGCCACTTTGAGAATCCCCTAATTTTTAATTTATCAAGCATATACTCTATTTTTTCACTATAAGCCTGATTATATACGATAAATATGGCTTTCATCTGTTTATAATTTTATTATTTATAATTTGCTACTTTTTTATATTTCTTTCTTGCAAGGAGTATCTTTCTGTTACTCGCCTACACAAGGCTTTCAATAATTATTCCAAAAAGATTTTGTTTTTATTTTTTTCAAAAAAATCCTTCTACTACTTTTTAGGATTTATATACTAACAAGCCTATTTCACCTATCAAAATTCAATAAATTACATCTCCATAAATTTATATTGAGATCTCACTTTCTTCAATTGTTGTTTACGACTACCTTTTACTGCAAACAATCTATAAACAACTGGAACAAAAATCATTGTTATTATAGTTGAGAAAAACAAACCTCCTATAATTGAAATTCCCATAGGTTTCCATACTTCAGAACCATCTCCAGTACTAAGAGCCAAAGGAAGCATTCCAAGAATTGTTGTCATTGCTGTCATCAAAACAGGTCTTAATCGAGATTTCCCTGATAATGTAATAGCATCGTCTAAAGAATAACCTCTGTCTCGCATTAGGTTTATATAATCAACTAGCACAATTGCATTTTTTACAACAATTCCAATTAACATAATAGCTCCTAATGCTGCAATTATACTTAAAACTGTATTTGTAATATAAAGAGCTATGATGACACCAACAAAAGCAAATGGTATTGAAAACATTATAATCAAAGGCATTCTCAACGATTCGAATTGAGATGCCATAACAATGTATACCAGTATCAAACTTACAACTAAAAGTAAAGCTAAATCAGCAAACGACTCTTGTTGATCTTCAAAAGTACCTCCAACTTCAATATCCATTCCTTCTGGGATGTCAATTGATTCTAATTCTTTTTCAATAGTTTTTGCCAATTTACCCAAAGATATCCCATAAGGTGTTGTTGAAACGGTCACAGTTCTTTCTCTACTCTGTCTTTCAATATTAGGTGGGGACCAATATTCTACAATTTTACCAATCTCTCCTAATTCAATAAATTGCCCCAATGGATTCTGAATTTCAATTTCTTCTATATCACTAATCGAGTTGCGAGCATCTTCTTCATATCGAACAATAATATCATACTCCTCACCTTTCTCTCTAAATTTTGAAGCTGTTAGTCCGACAACTCTATTTCTTAGAGCCATAGAAACCATATATGTATTTAAGCCATTTTGAGACATTTTATCCTGATCTAAAATCACTCTCAATTCTGGTTTTGATTTCTCTCTACTAATCTTAACATTCTTTGCCCCTGGAATCCCCTGCAATAATTCTGATACAGTATTAGCCAAAAGGGTTGTTTTGTCGATATCATATCCGTAAATAACTACATCTATATTATTTGTACTTCCTGAACTTGATCCCAAACTAATTTCAGAACTAATAATCTCAGGAATATTAGCTATTTCCTCTCTAATAACATCTGCTATTTCTTTAAAATTACGCTCACGTTCACTTACATCAGAAAGCATAATTGATGATGATATTACATTTGACCCCATCGAACTAACCATTGCCTTAAGCCCTGCCTCTTCATCAGTTCCTGATGTTGTTGTAAATATTTTCACTTCGGGGACTTTCTGTCGAACCCTAGTTTCTATTTCTCTGGCAACTCTGCTAGTTTCTTCAACTCGAGTTCCCGATTGTAGCTCAACCTCCAACTCCAATACTCCTTCATCCTGAATTGGTATAAACTCTGTTCCTATACTCTTACAAAGAAATACTGACCCTATTAATAGTAAAGCAGCAATGCTTATTACTAAAGATTTGTTCTTTAAAGACCATTTTAATGTTTTTTCATAAAATACATCTAATTTATCTAAAATAGGTAATACAATTCTATCCCAACTAAATCTCCTAGGAGTTCTTTTTTCCGATTTCAATTTCAATAATCTCGAACTCAACATAGGAGTCAAGGTAATTGCTGCAATCGTAGATGTTACAACTGTTATAGTAACAATCCAACCTAAAGGTTCAAACATAATCCCAGCCATTCCTCCAACCATTGTCATTGGGAAAAATACAGCAACAATAGTCAATGTCGTAACTATTACAGCCAACCAAACCTCATTAGTAGCATATATTGCCGCCTCGCGAGGAGTAGCTCCTCGTTCAATATGTTGAGTAATATTTTCGAGAACAACAATAGCATCATCAACAACCATCCCAATTGCAATAGATAAAGCCGATAACGATATTATGTTTATTGTATTTCCTGTTATATGTAAATATATAAACGAAACGATTAAAGCAACAGGAATAGTTAAAACAATAATAAAAGTTGCTCGCCATCGCCCCAAGAAAAGCAAAACAACGATAACAACAAATAACATTGCATACATTAGGGTGCTTGTCAAATTACTCAAGGAATTTTTAATAAATTTACTTGAATCATGTACTTGAATTATTTTTACATCATCAGGAAGTTCTTTTTCTAATTTTTGAATCTTATTTTTTACTTCATCAACAATTTTCACCGTATTAGCTCCAGATTGTTTCATAATCATCATAGCAACACCTCTAGCTCCATTTATTCTTTGATCAATAGACATTTCTTTTAATGAATCACAAATTGTAGCAACATCCTTTAAATAAATGCTTCGTCCTTCTTTACTCCCTAATACTATATTCTTGATCTGATCTGAGGTTTCAAATTCTCCCTGAGTTCTCAACTGATAAGTCAAACGTCCCATATCAACTGTTCCTGAGGGCATATTTAGATTCTCTGCTTGTAATATCTGGCCTAATGATTCAACTGACATGTTATACGCTTTCAGCTTTATCGGATCAATGCTTACTGATATTTCGCGTTTAGGCAAACCTAAAAAATTTATTGAGCCAATTCCATTTATCCTTTTAAGAGGATTACTTATTTTATTTTCCAATATCTTTTCTATCCCCTCATAACTATCTGTTGCCGTAAATGCATATATCATCACAGGCATCATACTCATATCAAACTTAAACAAAGTAGGTTTATCTACTTGATCAGGAAGATCTCTCTCAACTAAAGAAAGTATATCTCTAATATCATTAGAGGCTGCATCTAAATCTGTTCCAAACTCAAATTCTAGAGTAACTACTGAAAAATTATCACGAGAAACTGATTTTATTTCTTTTAAATCATCAACAGTATTCAATGATTTTTCTAAAACTTCTGTAACATTTGTTTCTATATCTTGAGCACTGGCTCCTCCATAAGTTGAAAAAACAGTAATTACAGGTATGTCTATTTCAGGCATTAGATCAATTGGTAATTTTGTCAAAGAAAAACAACCAAAAACAATAATTGCTAAAAAGATCATTGCTGTTGTAATTGGTTTGCGAACAGCATTTCCATATATACTCATATCTCTTTATTTATTAATCAGTACTTCAAGTCCGTCATTTAATTTTTCTTGACCAGCCACAACAATAAAATCCCCTTCCTTAATATTTTCAGAAAATATCTCCACCTTGTCATCAAATCGATCTAAGATTTTTACATTAACCTTTCGAGCTTTATTGTTTTCATCTATAATATAAACATACCGACTATTGGTCCCATTCACTCTCAAAATTGTAATAGCAGGAACAACAATAGCCTCTACTTCTTCGATATTAAGACATACACGAGAAAACATCCCGGGACGCAAAAGCTTTCTATCATTATTTATTAATAACTCAACATTAAATGTTCGAGAATCATTATCTATAATAGGTGAAATTTTGTTTATATACCCTTCAAATGTTTTTTCCTTATAAATGTCCAACTTAACCTGAGCTTTGATCCCCTTTTTCATCTTTGGGAAATATCTTTCAGGAATATTAATAATTGCTTTTAAAGGATTTATTTGCATAATAGTAACTATCGCAGCTTTCCCCACCGAAGTATTAGGCATTCCTGTATACAACTCTCCTCCCTCATAATATTTTGCAGTAACAACTCCATTTATAGGCGAAGTTAATTGGGTATTTTCTCTTCTAAAATTAACATTTGCTTTAGCTTGTTCATACTTATTTTTAACCATCTCATATTTCTGTTCTGGAATACTATTTAGATGATATAGAGTATCCAAACGTTTATAATTTGATTCTGCGTTTTCTAATTGCAATTGTGCTGTTTCTAGTTGAATATCATCCATCATTGCAATTAAATCCCCTTTTCTAATTTCTGTTCCAACATCAACAAAAATTTCTTTTATATGCCCTGGAGATGCAGGAGCATAAAAAACTTCTTCGAAAGCTTTTAGATTAGCCGTATAGTTTGACTTTCTGTTGATCTTCTCTTTTTCTAGTTGAATAACTTTTACAAGAGTTTTCTTCTTTGTATCAACAACTTCATTGATATTTTTTGCTTCACTCTCAGAACAAGAATTAGCAATAAACATCAATGAAACAAATCCTAAAATAATTTTAATTCTTTTCATATAACCTTGAATTTATAATTAGTCTCTAAAATTTTTATAAGCCTGAATTCAATACATCAAGCTTTAATTTTGCCTGTAGTAATTCAAGCACCGAGGTTGTGTAAGAGCTTTCTGCTTTTAAATAATTGCCATGAGCCTGAGTTAGATCTAAACTAGATAAAATCCCTTGCTTATATTTATTTTCAAAGCTTTTGTATACATTCTTAGCTACTTCAACATTCGCTTTTTGCGTTTTGTAATTCTCAAACGCTGTATTAAGATTAAATTTCAGATTGTGCTCTTGTAAATAAAGCTGATCTTTTACCATCGACTTATTGCGTTCAGCAATGTTTAATTCTATTCTTCTCTGATTTAACTTAGATTGTCTATCTCCACTAGAAAAAAGAGGGATTGATAAATTTAACCCAGCAACATGATTCGGTGTCATGTCAAGTCCTGTTGATTTTATTTTTTCAGTATAACTATAAAAACCAACAAGCACAGGCGAATACGCCCATTTCTGAATATCTACCTTTTTCTTTGTTATATCTACATGTCTACTTATTATTCGGTAATCAACATTCTGATCAACATCAAATTCTTTTAATAAAGACATTCCGAAATCATTATCTCTTAGAATATCATCTAAGTTTTGTGTTAAGACAATCTCGTTATTAGGGTCTAAACCTAATTGAAATTTCAACATATCATAAGCCATAATAATGTTACGCTCCATTGAACTTTCTGCATTTCTTAACTGAGATAAATTTATACTAAGCTGTTCTACATCTGTCTTTTCTGCTAAACCAGCACTATACATATTAGATGTATGTTCGTATATACTTGTAATATTAATTATGTTATCCTTAATTATTTTTAATGAATGCTCCGTTATTAATATTAAATAATAGGTATTACTTACACTTTCTTTTATTTCTAACTCTGTTTTTATCAATTCTTTTTTCGATAAATCTTTTGCTAATTCAGCTATCTCTAAACTAACCCAATATTGACCACTAAAAATCAATTGTTCTAGTTGAACTTTTGCATTCGATTGATTTTCCATAACAACAGGCTCTCCTGTAGAAGAAAACATACCTTCAATCATTTTCAATATCTCCAAATCTCCAGCATCAATCACGGATGGATTTAATGAAGGCTTTTTTCTATCAGACCCAAAATCAAATTTAAGTTCGTAATCAAAATAAGAAGTAAAGTCTAAAACCCCTTTGATTTGGGGCAGTCCCTTTGCGCATGTTTCTTTTTTCATCAACTCTGATAAATAAATATTATCACGAGCATTTTTTATTTTTTTATTGTACTCCATTGCATAATTGCAAGCATCTTGCAATGAGAGTTCTTTCTTTTCTCCTTGGGCTAGGATATTTTTTGAAAGAAAGAATAGAAACAAAAAAGTCATTTTTTTCATAATCCATTTAATTTTAAAATTATTAGTCTAGAGGTTCGGAAAAGTTTGTTTTGTTCGACAAAAAACGAACTATGTGTTTAAAAAAATTATATTTCTTTATTTAACTTATCGTCCAATTCTTCAAGTTTAGGAATATAAGAATCAAGTTTAGGCAATAACTCACTAAAATATGATCCGACTCTCGAATCTTTATTTTGTTTTAATTCATAAGCCTCTTCTGTCAATTTTTTATACCTCTTAATCAAACTAATAAAATCTTTTCTGCCTTGTTCAATACTTGTAATCTTTGTCCTAAAATATTTTTTTCTATCGCCCGAATGTGTTATATACTCAATCTCATTACTAAAGAGCAAGGTTTTTATCGCTACACTTGCAGTACTTTTACTTATGTTCAACTCTTCAACAATTTCATCAAAAGTGTAAGTTTCTTTATCCATAACCAATAACAACCCGGCAATTCTCCCTGCTACTGGCTGCAAACCTGTTTTTTCAAACAGGATACCATACTGTTCAATTAATTCTTTCTGCTTATGTATTATTTCTGATTTATTCATATTCCTGCACAAATATATAAAAAATTTTTAGTTCGAATAATTTCGAACTAAAAAAACTACTATTAAAACAAAAAAATTATAATCCCGCTGTGTACGCCTCTTTCGTGTGTTTTCTTCTTTTTTCATAATAAGTCGATTTTGTGTCAATTTATTTTAGGACAAGACAGTCGGGGTATTCTGAATCTTCATACCCAAATATACATAACAATTTAGTCTTATGTATATGAGTTAATTTTAATATTGTCATAAACCCCTTGCAACAGTCTTTTGCTTATTACCAAAAAAAGTGTGCACCCAAATGAGTGCACACTACCACCTTAAAACTGCTTTGAAAAGAATAGCCTTTCGGCTTAGAAAAACATATTGACCCCGAAGGCCAATGAGTATATTATACTCTCGCGATCTTCTCGCGCTATAATGTTATAAAAACTATAATCAGCTAAAGTATTTAATTCTGAATATAATTCTATTGCAGAAAAACGATACTCTTCTCTTAATTTGAATCGTGCCTTTAAACCTAAGTTTAAACAAGCATAGAAACAGTTTGGACCATAATATTTCTTTGGATATTTTTCTGGTAAACGTATAAATGAATTTTGTCCAGGCTCGAAGCTAACAGAAAACCCTAGAACTGGACTTAATGTAACAATTCTACTAACATTCAGATTATATACATTAAATGTATTTTTTACCGTAAAAGTATGAATCGTAGCATCACCATTATTCTCTGGAACATAACCATACATAATATCAGTTTCTGCAATATCTCTCCACCAATTAAAACCAACTCCTACTGACATAAACCCAATATTCCCTGCATATTGTAATTTAACCAAATCAGGTTTATACCATACCCCTTTATCTATAATCTTTTCGCCTTCATTAAATCCTCTCCCGCTTGCACCTAAGCAAATCAACAATAACATAAAGGATATTACTATATTATTTATAATTTTCATAATTTCTAATACTTCACAATTTCTACCTTATTCTCCTTTTGCTTATCGACATTACTGACAGTAATAACTACAAACTCTCGATCTAATATTGCTTCTGTTGCTAAATAGTCAATTCCATCCTTATAATACTTATCATATTTATACCTGTGAATGTGTCCATGGATAGATAGATCAACATCAAACCTATTCATCAATTCTGTATACTTAGCTTCACTTTTGCTATTAAACTGATCGCCATAAGGAGGAATATGACAGATAACAAAAACATTATCATCATTGGATGTATTTTTAAGTTGCTTTTCTAGCCAATCAAAATCAGGGTTTTTATTACTTTCCCAAAATACATCATCCCAAATTATAAACATATCACCACAATATCTGAAACTATAATTAGGATCACCATACATTTCTCTATATATAGCGCCTCCATTAGATCTATAGTCATGATTTCCTATCGCTGTTAAATATGGTTTCTTAAGCTTCTTCATTCTCTCATGAAACAATTCATATTCTTTCATATATCCATGATCAGCAATATCTCCATTAGCTATCACAAAATCAATATCATCTCTCGAATTTATACTTTTAATAGCTTCATCTAGCTCATGATAACAATAATGCGAATCGCTTAATACTGCAAACTTGTACTCTCCTTTTTTGCTTACACTTAACTCTGTAACTCGCTTTAAGTTGTTTGCTCCTATCTTTTTATAGTCTTCTTTAACATTTGCTGCATAAGGACTAAACTCGAACATTTCCTCACACCCACTAATAAAAATAAAAATCAAGAGTCCCCCCAATAAAATTTTCATTACTTTATTCATCATCAAAAATTTTGTATTTATTAAATACTATTCTAATTAAAACCTCTCTATAATTCCGACCGTTCGGTCTGTATTGCATCAAATTTTTTTAAATTTTTACCATATCATATAATTGCTCGAAAGATTTATCCAGATTCTTACTCATTTCTTTTGCATCCCCAGATAAAAAGGAACTCATAGCAATTCCATCTTGCAACCATTGAAAATGTTTTGCTAAAATTTCTAAATCCATATCTTTTTTCAACTCTCCTTTCTGAACACCAATCTGTATTATCTTTTCCCAAAAAATCAATTTATTGTTGTTTGATTTCTTTATTTTATCATAAAATTCTGGAGCATAATTAGCAATGTCAATCATTAACCGGTAATACCCCATTCCGACAGCTTTCTCGCCGATATAAGAATTAATCATCTTCGACATTTTCTTTACATTATCAATATAAATCTGCATATAATCATAAAAAGAAACTTCGGGATTTATTATCATTTCTTTATTAAAAGGAGAAACTGAAAAAAATAAATTATCGAGAGTTTCAATGAATAACTGTCCTTTATTCTCAAAATAATGATAAAAAGCTCCCTTTGATAAGCCTGTAGCTTTAACAAGCATACTCATAGTTACTTCTTTATATCCCTTTTCCATGAATAATTTAAAAGATGTTAAGATTATATGTTCTTTCGTTGAATTCATATCTATCAAAAACCGACCATTTGGTTTGCAAATATAAAATCAAAATATATAAAGAAAAAATTTTTTCCTGTTTTTTTTATTTTCCCCGAATATTATTTCAAATTATCGCACTAATTTCATAAGAATATTTAGAATTATCCTTTTTTTCGGTTTCTCAAACTAAATTCTAATCTTTGTACGTTAGTTAATTAAATTTTAATATAAAATTATATTCTTGTGAAAAAACATAGTATTTTATTATTGATGATTGCTATTTTTCTGAAACCAGCAATTGCAGATGAAGGAATGTGGCTTCCTTTTTTATTGAATCAAACTAATATGGATGATATGCATCAAATGGGTTTGAAATTGACAAAAAAAGATATTTATGATATAAATAACTCTAGCTTAAAAGATGCTATAGTAATATTTGGTGGAGGTTGTACAGGAGAAATAATTTCAGACAAAGGACTTTTGCTAACCAATATGCACTGTGGATACAAACAAATACAATCACATTCAACACTAGATCACGATTATCTAAAAAATGGTTTTGCTGCACAAAAACTAGAAGATGAGTTACCCAATATAGGACTAAGTGTAAAATTTCTAATTCGAGTTAATGACGTATCTGAAGAAATAAATACTAAACTGGGCGGTATTACAAATGAATCTGAACGAAAGAAAATAATTAATACATTATCTGAAGAACTCATAAAAAGCTCAACAAAAGGAACTAATTACGAAGCTGTTTTCAAACCTTATTATGGAGGAAATCAATTTTATATACTAATCTATGAAAAATATGAAGATGTTCGCTTAGTTGCTAATCCTCCTGTTTCAATAGGAGATTTTGGAAGCCTTACAGATAATTGGATGTGGCCTCGTCATAAAGCAGATTTTTCCATTTTCAGAGTGTATACATCTCCTGACGGAAAACCTGCAAAATATTCACCAAAAAATATTCCATTAAAACCTAAGCATTATCTTCCAGTCTCTATAAAAGGAGTAAAATCTGGAGACTTTGCCATGATTATGGGAAATCCTGGATCAACAACTCGATACATGACATCTTTTGGGATAAAGGAACTTATGGAAGTTCAAAACCCTAACCGAATAAAAATTAGAGGAGCAAAACTCGAGATAATGAACAAAACCATGTCTATCAGTCCTGCTCATAGAATAATGTATGCTGCAAAATACAAAGGAGCAAGTAACTATTGGAAATATTCTGTAGCTCAGATGGCAGGATTCAAAAGAGACAAAGTAATTGAGAAACAATTAGACCTTGAAAAACAATTTATCAATTGGATATCAAAGAATGATCTAAGACTTAAAGACTATGGAGAAACTCTTAATCTAATTAAAGAAGCCTACCAAAAACGTCGAGAAACAATCCATGCTAGTCAATATATTAGTGAATCTCTGATACGTGGAGCCGAAACAATTAATTTTGCTAGAAATACTTTTGAATTACAAAAAGAATTATCGAAAAATTTCTTTAAGAGAAAAAAGAAAAGAATACAACACCTAACTAAAGAATTAGCAAAGTACGGAGAAAAGTATTATCGAGATTACGATAAAAATACCGACATGAAAATTGCAATCGCTTTATTTAAAATGTTTAACGAAGACATCAACAAACAATATCATCCTGAATATTTGAAAAAATCATTGATTTTACTCAACGGAGACGTTAGTAGTTTTGTAAAAGCTTTGTATGCGAATAGCATCTTCTGTAACAAAGAAAAATTTGAAGATTTTATAGCAAAACCTTCAAAGAAAATACTTTCCGAAGATCCTATATTCGATTTAGCAATATCTATTTCTAAGAAATATTATGAACTGTATCGTAAATCGAAAAAATATGATGAACAACTTGCCAAAGGACAACGTCTATTCATAAAAGGGCTAATGGAAATGCAACCTGAACGCAACTTCTATCCTGATGCTAATTTTACTATGCGTCTAACTTATGGACAAGTCGGCGGATATAAACCCAAGGATGGGATACTTTACAAACACTATACAACATTGAAGGGTGTTATGGAAAAAGAAGATCCTAACAATTATGAATTTATTGTTCCTGAGAAATTAAAATCATTATACAACACAAAAGATTATGGGAAATATTCATATGATAACCAGATGCATGTTTGTTTTACAACAAATAATGACATTACTGGAGGAAACTCTGGAAGTCCTGTAATGAATGGCAAAGGAGAGCTTATTGGATTAGCTTTTGATAGCAACTGGGAAGGAATGACTGGTGATATTAAATTTGAAACCAACATGCAAAAAACAGTTTGCACGGACATTAAATATATTTTATGGTTACTCGAAAAATTTATGGGTGCCGAACGAATTGTTAATGAATTAAGTATAATTGAGTGAGAAATAAAATCTAAAAAAACAATAGGCTATCCAAATTAATAAAAGGATAGCCTATTACATATATATTAAGCTTACTTATTTTTTTTACTCCACGAATCCTTTAAGGATACAGTTCTATTAAACACTAGATTCTCTTGTTTCGAGTCTCTTCTGTCAACACAAAAATATCCTAAGCGTTGAAATTGATATCTTGATTCAGGATTTGCATTTCTTAAACTTGGTTCTAACTTACACCCACTTAGAACCTGTAATGAATCTGGATTTATAAATTCTTTAAAATCTTGTTCTTTATGCCCGGCAGGATCTTCATCATTAAACAATCGATCGTATAAACGAACTTCGGCATTAACTGCATGTTTAGCTGACACCCAATGTAGAGTTCCTTTTACCTTACGCTTACTTGCTTCTGTTCCACTACCGCTTTTCGATTCAGAATCATAAGTACAATGTAGTTCTATAATATTGCCTTCAGTATCCTTTATTACTTCTTCGCATTTTATTATATAAGCTGCTTTTAAACGAACCTCCTTTTCTGGAGCTAAACGGAAGAACTTTTTAGGAGCATCTTCCATAAAATCATCCTGTTCGATATATATCTCACGAGCAAAAGGCATTTCGCGAGTACCCATTGATTCATCTTCTGGGTTATTTTCAATCGAAACAAATTCTTCTTTACCCTCAGGATAATTTGTTATTACAATTTTTAATGGATTTAAAACTGCCATAACTCTTGGTGCAGTTTTATTTAAATCATCGCGTAAACTATGTTCTAATAAAGCAACATCAATAACGTTATCGCGTTTAGCAACACCTATTCTTTCAGCAAATTTACGTATCGAAGCCGGAGTATATCCTCTTCGCCGTAATCCTGAAATTGTAGGCATTCTTGGATCATCCCAGCCTGAGACTAAATTTTCTTCAACTAATTCCAATAGTTTCCGTTTGCTCATAATAGTATAACTTAAATTTAATCGAGCAAACTCAATCTGTCGAGGTCTTATAGTACCGTCTGTATATAAATGATTTAACAACCAATCATATAATGGTCTATGAATTTCAAACTCTAAGGTACAAACTGAGTGAGTAATACTTTCGATATAATCAGATTGCCCATGAGCAAAATCATACATTGGATAAATACACCATTTATCTCCTGTACGGTGATGTTCTTTATGTAAAATTCGATATATGATAGGATCACGCATATGCATATTAGGAGATGTCATATCAATTTTCGCACGTAATACTTTTTCTCCGTTTTTAAACTCTCCATTTTTCATTCGAATAAAAAGATTCATATTTTCTTCAATCGAACGATTACGATAAGGACTTTCAACTCCTGGCTGTGTTGGTGTTCCTTTTTGTGAGCTTATTTCTTCTGGCGATTGATCATCAACATAAGCATATCCCGTATTAATCAATTTTACAGCCCACTCAAAAAGTTGATCAAAATAATCAGATGTAAACCTAGGTTCTCCTTCCCATTGAAATCCTAACCAATTAACATCTTCTTTTATTGACTCAACATATTCAACATCTTCTTTTTCCGGATTTGTATCATCAAATCGAAGGTTTGTCTTTCCATTATAACTTTGGGCTAAACCGAAATTTAAACAG
This sequence comes from Bacteroidales bacterium, assembly GCA_022360575.1. Classification (GTDB taxonomy): domain Bacteria; phylum Bacteroidota; class Bacteroidia; order Bacteroidales; family UBA12077; genus UBA12077. The sequence continues at coordinate 21,410 of JAKSCO010000351.1, forward strand.
ATAGATTTTGCATGACCAATGTGTAAATACCCATTAGGTTCGGGAGGGAAACGAGTATATACTTCTCCATTGTTCTTATTATTTTTTAGATCTTCTTCAATTATACTCTCGATAAAATTTAAAGATTTCTTCAGTTCTGTTTCTTTATTCTCGGTATTCATTAAGATTTTATATTAATAGTTACAGTGCTTTATTTTTAGAATCTTACAAAATTAAATGTTTTTATTCAATGCACATAAAATGTCGTTAAAAATATGTAAAAGCAATTTTATACTATTAACTTTGACCCAAAATAAATTTATAGAAAAATGGGTTTAATCAAGATCGAAAATATGGAGTTTTATGCTTATCATGGGCATTTTAAAGAGGAACAAATTGTGGGGAATCGTTTTTTAGTTGACCTAACTATAGAAACAGACATGCAAGTTCCAGCAAAATCTGATGATTTAAATGATGCACTAAATTATCAGGTAGCATATAATTTAGTAAAAGAAGAGATGCAAGAAAAATCTCATTTATTAGAGCACATTGCAGGAAGAATTCTTGATTCATTATATAATAATTTTAATACAATAAAATTAGCAACAGTAAAAGTTTCGAAAATGAACCCACCAATGGGAGGCAAAATGGAAAGAGTAAGTGTAACTCTTAGTCGATAAAGCATTTTAATTATAAAATTAAAATAACTTCTCTGACTATCAAAAATTAAGGATTTTAATATCTTTCTCGGAACGGTTAATTTCCTGACACCAAATACAATCTTATTTTTTTATACATCAAAAATAAAACTAGTCTTAAAAAAACTATATAGAATAAAGACAGATTGTATTTTTTTTATATCTTTGCTGTCCGTAACAAAATGGTCGCGTGGCCGAGCGGCTAGGCAGCGGTCTGCAAAACCGTGTACGGCGGTTCGAATCCGCCCGTGACCTCTAAGCGTTGAAAAATTTTCAACGCTTTTTTTATTTCTCAAAATTAATTTCTAGCTGCTTATCTAATAACTTAAAAGACATTCTATGATATGGAGTTACTCCATATTCAGCTATAGCCTGCCTGTGTTTTTTGGTAGGATATGCTTTATTCTGTTTCCAATCATAATGTGGATACTTCTTATGCAAATCAGACATTATATCATCACGATAGGTCTTAGCTAAAATAGAAGCTGCTGCTATAGAGTAATATTTCGAATCACCCTTTACTATACATTGGTGAGGTATTTCTTTGTATTTAAGAAATTTATTTCCATCAACAATAATATGCTCAGGTATCATATTTAATGCATCTAAAGATTTATGCATTGCTAATATTGATGCTTTCAGAATATTTATTTTGTCAATATCTGTATTATCAACAACACCTACAGCAAAAGCAAGAGCCTTTTGTTCTATTTCGGTTCTTAATTCGTACCTCTTTTTTTCTGTTATTTGCTTCGAATCATTTAAGTATTTATGTGAAAAACTCCGTGGCAAGATAACTGCAGCAGCAACTACAGGACCCGCTAAACAACCTCTGCCTGCTTCATCACAACCGGCCTCAATAACATCTTCTTTAAAAAAACTTAATAATTTTGATTTACTCATTTATTACCTTTATTATACTATCCCACAATGCTTCTGCTGTATTATTCCAGCTAAATCTCTTTGCACGATTCCACCCTTCTTCTATTAATTGCTCACGAAACTCTTTATCCGAATAAATAATATTCATTGCATCTGCAATTGAATGAACTGAATATGGATCAACTAAAACAGCCGCATCCCCTGCAATTTCGGGCATTGAAGTTACATTTGAAGTTATTACCGCAGTTTTGCAATTCATTGCTTCAATAATCGGAATACCAAAACCTTCGAATAACGAAGCATATACCAAAGCAATTGATGTTGCCAATAATTTATGCAATTCAACAGCTTGTAAATGTCCTGTAAAAATAACATCATCTTTATATCGCATATCGTTATAGATCTGATTTAAAGATTTATTATTATTAAATAAACCCCCAATTATAATAAACTTTATTTTACTATGCGACTTTGCTTTAAATGCATCAAAAGCCTTCAATTGATTTGGTAAATTTTTCCGAGGATGAATACTACTTATAAAAATAAAAAAGTCTTCTCCGGCTGAATATTTTGCTTTAATTGTTATTTTCTCATTCTCTTGTATAGGAACATACTGCTCATTTGATCCATTAAAAACGACATCAATTTTATCTGATTCAAAACCATAATGTTTATTAATGTCTAATTTTGAAAATTCGGATACTGTTGCAATCCGTGTTGCATTTTTTACCCATAACGGGAAGAATTTCCGATAATAAAACGAAAAGTTTTTTGACAACCAATGCTTATTATTCACAAAATTTAAATCATGAACAACCAATAAATTCTTTATCTTAATTTTTGGATTACTAAATCCATCTGTTGATACATATAAATCAATCTTATTTTTACGTAAAACCCAATTCAGCAACAATTGAAACTTAATAAACCAAGCTATTGGTCTAAAAAACGGAGGTCCAATATTAATCTGACTTGTGTTTTCAGGAAAACTAAAATCATCACAGATACCCTTCCCAAAAATTAATAAAAACTGATGCTCAGGATGATTTTTAATAATTCTAGATATTGTTTCGTATGTAAACCATCCCAATCCTTCACGATTATCTTTAACCCAAGTTTGTACATTAATCGCAATCTTCATCTGCTTATTTTTTGATTTGTTGATTTTTCATTAGTTATTGATATATCATTTTTGATTAACAAATTAACCTGAATATAGTAATTGTTTTGTACAAAATCGAATTTCAATTAAAATTCCAAAAGTATAGATAAATTCTATACCCATGAATACGAAATTATAAAAAAGATAATCGTAAATTAGTTTATGGTGCAATTAAAATATTTATACTTGCAAATGCTAAATCAGAGCATTAGAAACTAAAAAGAAAAATATTGAAACGAAAATTCTTTACAAATTTATTATTATTAATTTCCTTAAACTTACTAATAAAACCTTTCTGGATTTTTGGGATTGACAGAACAATTCAAAATACAGTAGGAAGCGAAGAATATGGGTTGTATTTTTCTCTATTTAATTTTTCGTTATTACTAAACATATTGCTTGATTTAGGAATAACCAATTATAATAACAGAAACATATCCCAACATAATCAAATTGTAAGGAAATCATTATCGCATATTATAGGGCTTCGATTATTACTCGTATTAGCATATTCGTTAATTACAATTATCGCAGGCTTAATTATTGGTTACGATATACGTCAATTTAAATTATTAACTTTTTTGATTTGTAATCAATTTCTTGTTTCATCAATATTATATTTAAGATCAAACTTAAGTGGGTTACATCATTTTAGAACAGATAGTATTATTTCTGTTCTTGATCGTTTGCTAATGATTTTTATTTGTGGACTACTATTATGGGGGAATATTATAAAAGCAACATTTAAAATTGAATGGTTCATTTATGCTCAAACGGTATCTTATATTATAACATTATTAATAACTATAATTATTGTTAACTCAAAAGCAAAATTCGAAAAGTTAAAATTCAGCCGGAGTTATTTTGTTGTAGTCTTAAAGAAAAGTATTCCATATGCTATCCTTGCTTTACTCACATTATTTCATTTTCGAATTGATTCGGTAATGTTAGAACGTATGCTTCCTATGGGAAAACTACAAGCTGGAATTTATGCTCAATCGTTTCGAGTTTTGGATGCCGCTGTTATGTTCTCGTTTTTATTTGCAAGTTTACTCTTACCTATTTTCTCGAAAATGATTAAAGAAAAACAATCTATTCATAATTTAACATTATTTTCTTTTCTGCTATTAGTAATTCCGTCTATAGGCATAGCTATAATAGCACATTTTTATCAAATTGAGTTTATGTCTTTATTATATAAGGAACATGCTATTATTTCGGGTAAGATATTTAGTGTTTTGATGGTTTCTTTTGTGAGTATTTCGGCAACTTATATTTTCGGGACCTTACTTACAGCTAACGGAAACTTATATGAGTTAAATATTATTGCTGGTTTAGGTGTTTTTACAAATCTTACTCTTAACTTAATTTTAATCCCTCGTTACCAAGCATTAGGAGCAGCTTATGCCAGCTTCGTCACACAATCATTAATTGCTGCAACTCAGATCATTGTTTCAAAAAGGAAATTTGGATTCAATTTCAACATAAAAAGAATTATTTTATTAGTCATTTTCTCGGCAGGAACTTATTACATTTCTTATTTATCAATACAGATTAATTGGTATTGGATTTATAAAGTAATAATTATTGGGGTAGTAATGTTAATTTGGGCTTTTATCCTCAGACTGATAAATATAAAGCTTATCATAAGCTTGCTATTAAACGAAGATGAATAAAAACATCTCTAAGTCGCTTAAGCAACTTAGAGACATCTATTTTCTTAAGGAAGCTTTTGTCCACTAATCCAAGGACCTCCCAGTTTGCTTAATTCCTTTTCAAGTTCAGGAATTCTATTATTTATGATATTCTGCAATTTAGGTTTTATTTCTGCTATTTGTTTATTTACAATATTTAGATTTTCTTCTTGAGTTTTCGTTGGTCCATAACTAGTATATGTTGATCCCATTGCTACAAAAAAACGAGAAACCAAAGTAGGATTATTCTTCTCTCCTATAGTTCTTCGTGCTCTAGAACCAAAAACTTCGAAACCTAAACGCTGTGCTTCTTGCTTTAATTCATAAACTTTCGATGTTAAATCATTCGATTCTGCATCGGTATATGCCATAGCCTTTTGTAAAGTCTCTATTCGTTTATAAGCTTTTTCTGCACTTACATTCATTGCTACCAAAACTTTATATGTTTCTGATAACTTTTCCCAAAACTTAAAAGCTTTATCAACCGAACCTGTTTTGAGAATCCCTTCACGTATAAGCTCTACATTAAATTCGACAGGATCAGTTAAATCTGTAACTACACCATCTATTTGTTTTGACAAGCTTACAGTATAAGTTCCGGGTTTAGAAAGAAATCCATAACGAAAAAATCCTCCATCTAATTCGGGATTAATTGTTTTTGTTGCCGCCGACTTTAAATCCCAACTAACCCGATGAAAACCTTTACTTGTTGGAGCATCTATTTTTCGAACTATTTTCCCTTCTAAATCTTTTACCACTAACCAAACTTTAGGTTTTTCTTGAACGGATTCTTTTTCGAGCTCAGTCCAAGAAGGGAATGTAATTTTCTTGTTTTCTTTCTTTAATTTCTTTTCTTTTTCTATCCTTTGTTGTTTAAGAGTTTTATACCCCTCGCTAAGATAATATGTAAAAACTGCTCCGAAAGGAGGATTTTCAGCTAAGAATAAAGATTCACCTAAAAATGCTTTTCCTGACTCGCCTAAAGGAGTACGAGGAATATACCACAAAGCTTTTCGAGGTTTAAAAAGGGTTGCTTCTTGTTGTAATTGGTTCTTACTAATATCTCTTAAAGGCGAATAATCATCTAAAACAAAGAAACTTCGACCAAAAGAAGCTCCAATCAAATCATTTTCGCGCCTTTGTATAGCTAAATCTCTAAATGATATTGTAGGTAAGTTCCCTTTTAGTTTTGTCCAGTTAACACCTCCGTTTATTGTAAAATAAATTCCAAACTCTGTTCCGACAAACATCAACTGCGGATTTACATGATCCTGAACAATTCGCCACACAATAGTTCTTTTGGGAATGTTTCCTGTTATCGATTTCCATGTTTTTCCTTTATCCATACTCTTAACAACATATGGATTTAAATCACCATATTTATGGTTATCTAAAACAACATAAACTGTATTTGCATCAAACAAATCGGCTTTAATATCATTAACAAAAGCTGTTTTTGGAACCTGAGGCAAATCACTAACATCAATCTTAGTCCAACTTGTTCCGGCATCTTCGGTAACCTGAATTGACCCATCGTCAGTTCCTGCATATATTAATCCTTCCTGCACAGGCGATTCGGCCAAAGAAGTTATTGTATTATAATTCGACATAGCATCTACATCCCAAGGCTCATCATATCCCCATGTTTTATCCATAATCTCTAATGAGAATCTGTTTTGATTTTTTGTTAAATCACCTGAAATTGGCTCCCAGCTATCACCTCTGTTTTCTGATTTCCAAATACGCTGAGAAGCATAATATAAGCGTGTAGGCGAATGAGGACTAATTAAAATTGGAGCATCCCAATTAAATCTCTCATAGGGTTCGTTCTCTCTAGGTTCTGGTTTTATAAAAACTCTTTCTCCTGTTGTTCTATCGTATCGAATTAAATTTCCTTCTTGCCATTCGGCATACACTATATCCGGATTACCAGGTTCTGTAGCAGGTTGATGTCCATCAGCAAATAATATTATTTCCCAGTCAGAATTACGAATTCCATTTAAGTTATCTGTTCTTGATGGTCCTCCTTGCGTGCAATTATCTTGAGTTCCTCCGTAAATATTATAAAAAGGTTTATCATCATCAACGGCTACCTTATAAAACTGGGTTATAGGTAAATTTGATATGTATTTCCAGTTCTTTGTACAATCAAAACTCTCGTACATTCCTCCATCAGTTCCTAGTAATACATAATTTGGATCATCTTTTCTGAAAGCTATGGCATGATTATCGGAATGTTTCCATTTTTCATTCATTCGTTTAAAAGTCTTTCCTCCATCATCTGACACCTGCATTCGGGCATCTGCAAGATACAAGCGATCGAAGTTATGAGGACAAGCATAAAGCTCTTGGTAGTAATGAGGCCCAGTTGCCCCGGCAACAGCATCTGATTGTTTTTTCCAAAGCAAGCCTCTGTTATTTGATTTATAAACACCTCCGGTTCGTTTGTCCAACTCTATTGCTGCATATATCACATCCGGATTTTGAGGAGATATAGCTAAGCCTATTTTACCCATCGATTGTTTGGGCAAACCATTAGTTAGTTTCTCCCAAACTTTTCCTCCATCATTCGATTTATAAATAGCACTTCCAGAGCCACCTCCCATATAAGCAGCAACATTCCGATGACGTTGCCATGTAGCTGCATACAAACAATTACTATTTCGAGGGTCAATAATAATATCTGTAGCACCAACCCATTGGTCATCTCCCAAAGTTTGTTCCCAGGTTTTTCCTCCATCTGTAGTCATGTAAATTCCTCTTTCGCCACCTTTACTCCACAAAGGACCTTGTGCAGCCACCCATACTATATCTGAGTTTTCGGGATGAACTATTATTTTTGAAATATGCTGAGTTTCTTTCAAACCCATATTAGTCCATGTTATTCCATCATCAGCACTTTTATATATTCCATCGCCATATCCTACATGTCTGCCTCCTACATTTTCGCCTGTACCAACCCATACAACATGAGGATTTTTAGAATCGATACATACACAACCTATAGAATAAGAGCTTTGACTATCAAAAATAGGGCTCCAAGTAGTGCCACTATTATTCGTTTTCCATACACCTCCCGAGCCTACAGCAACATACCATACATTATCGTTTTGAGGATGAATTGCAATATCAGCTATTCGTCCCGACATTAGTGCTGGTCCTATATTCCTAAATTTCAAACCTGCATATGTTGATTCAGAAAATAAAGGATCATTTTTTTCTTGAGCATAAGTAGATACAAATACACACAAGAAACTAGCTAAGAAAATAAGTTTTTTCATATAAGTATTTTTAGGGATTAAAAAATAAATAGATCATTTAATAAAAACGAGTGTTTGTTTTAGCAGTAAGACTATTTACATAAATAATAGTTTAAATCAACTGCTTACAAAAATTATCATTGTATCGATAGTTCTGGCTCAAAAACACTCCTAAATATTTCCGAGATATTACATCTTTGCTATATCGCAATATAATTTTCGATATAATAACCAAAAGAACATCAATCTGAAAGATATCTCTGCTAAAGTCTTTTGAAAAGTACAGAAGGTTGTTTCTGTCTGTCGACAGGCTTCCGTATTGATACGGAAGGTACTTTCTCTTCGTCGGCAAGCCTCTGTACTGGTACGGAGAGCACTTTCTCTTCGTCGGCAAGTCTCCGTATTGGTACAGAAGGCACTTTCTGGCTGTCGGCAGGCTTCCGTACTTTTTAGATGCCTTGAAAATGAAAGGAATCAAGGCTTCAGATTCTTCACTAAGAATTTTATTTGAAAAATAAAAGAGGCTGTAAATAACAACCTCTTCTGTTTTTATATCTATTTGTGTTTTTTAATTATCGAATCTATTATCTTGAGTTTTTCACTTAAAACCTCATCCGTTTCGGCCTCAACCAACAATCGCAAATACGGCTCGGTATTCGAAGGACGTACATTAAACCACCAACTATCAAATTCTAATCGATAACCATCAAAATCCATTATATCCGTTGGCGTTTCGTTAGCAACAAAGTATTCTTTAAGAGCTTCCATTGCTTGTTGTTTCTGCTCTATTTTATAGTTTATCTCGCCCGAGTTTTTGTATTTACTTATATTCGCAATAAGCTCAGACATTGTTTTTCCTTCTTTTTTAAAATCAGATAAAAGATTTAAAACAATTAATGCAGCCATAATTCCCGAATCAGAATAGAAAAAATCTCTGAAATAATAATGTCCTGCAAGCTCACCTCCATATATCCCTTTAATCTCGCGAAGCTTAGGAGCAGCATAAGCTCTACCTACTCTCCATGTGTGCATTTCGCCACCAAGTTTTTTTATGTATTCTTTTACAGCTTTTGATGTACGAATATCTTCTAACACGGCTCCTTTTTCTTTTTTAAGAAAATAGTGTCCCATTAATGCAATAATTAAATCTGGAGAAATAAATTGACCTTTTTCGTCAACAAACATAACTCTATCGGCATCGCCATCGAATATAATACCTATATCACAAGAATTTTCAACAACTGTTTTCTTTAAATCTTCAACATTAGCCTCGATTAAAGGATTTGGCTCGTGATTTGGGAAAGTTCCATCTAACTCATCGTATAAATAAATAGGCTTTTTTGCCAATAGTTTTTTTATCAGATAAGCAGCCATTCCGTTAGAACAATCAACAGCCATTTTCAGATTTGAGTAATCATGTACATATGATTTTAAAAACTCTACATATTCGTCTTTTACTTTGTAATCAACAATTTTCCCTTTTTTCTCAGCTATAACAATTTCTCTATTCTGAATCATCTCTAAAAGCTTATTCAGTCCAGTATCAAAACCAACCGGCAAAGCATTCGACTTAGAGATTTTCATTCCGTTATATTCTCTCGAATTATGAGAAGCAGTTATTTGTACCGAAGCAGCAAACTTGTGCTTTGCAGTAACATAATACACCATTGGTGTAGTAGCAATTCCTATATTATAAACATTTGCTCCACTGTCAATAATTCCTTGAGCCAAATGTTCAAAAATCTCATTTGACGAAATACGAACGTCCCTCCCAACTAAAACATTATCTGCTTGAAGTAATTCTGGCAAAAAATATCCAATTTTATAGGCATCTTCTTTATTAAAATCCTCGTTATAAATCCCTCGAATGTCGTATGCTTTGAAAGCTTTCATATTATAATAAATTACTAATAAATAAAGTTTTACAAAAAGAAGCCAGTTTTTTGCTGACTTCGGATTTTATCTAATTTTTTACAAAAATGCAACTTTTTTTTATTTTGTTAAAATCTTTACAGGCTCAATTCCTAAGGTTGTTCCTTCTTGAATTGCTTTTAACACAGCTCCTCCACCTGTGAATATGTAATATTTAGGACTGTCTAGCGCAACAATATATAAGCCAGGAAGTAATCTTTTTAATTCTTGCATTGTATCGCCTCCACCGTAAAGTTTAACAGCATCAATATTTTGATCTATCAATTTATCAAGAGCAATAGTACCCTCATTAAAATGTGGTGTAAATCCCATCACAGCATTTACAAATACTGTTTTTGCTGATGAGAATATTGCATGTATTTTCTCGTCACAAAACGATTCTTCTGAAATATCAAGTATATAATTTAACTTAGTCCCCGGTGCCAAGTCATGAATATTATGTACTCTGTACTTACCCTCTATTTTACCATCGAGAGTATCCGACTCGACAATAAAAGGAAGTTCGATTAACTTACCTGGATATTTCTGACAAAAATCAACAAATTGTTGTGCATGTTTAAGATCTTCTGTAGATATTCCTTTTATCTCAATTTTGTACTTAGCACATAAGTAAGCATTATAAATAACTCCACCAAGCACCAAATAATTGGCCTTTTTAATTAAAGCATATAAAGAATCTATTTTAGTATCGAATTTTGAGCCTGCAACTACTGCTATAAATGGAGATTGTGGGTTGTATATACGCTCAAGGTTTTCGATTTCTTTTTGCATTAAAAAACCTGCATAACTTGGTAAATATTTATTTACCCCCACAGTTGAAGCATGAGCCTGCCAAGATCCAAAAGCATCGTTGACAAAAATATCGGCTAACCCGGCCAATTGATTGGCAAAACGATCCTTCTTTTCGTCACCCGATTCTTCGCCTTGAAACCATCGTGTGTTAGGTAAATAAATTCCGTCTATTCTTCCATCTTTTAACTCTCGTATTAAATGATTAACTGATGTTTCAATCCCGACATATCCTTTATTCTCTTGCGAATAAAAATCAGGAATTTTCATATTAATATGTAGCTTATTTCTCAAATACTCAACAATAGGCTCAACCGAAGTATCTTTATTTATCACAATATCTCCCGATTTCTTATCTTTTGGGCGCCCAACATGAGTCATTAAAATAATCTTTCCTCCACGAGCATTGATATGATATAAAGTTCCTATAGTTGCATCAATTCGGTATGGATCGTGAATAACTCCTTTTTTAACAACATTATGATCGACACGAACCAAAACAACTTTCCCTTTCAAGTCAGCATCTTGTATTGATGGGATATTATATTTTTCGAGCATGTAAAACCTCCTTTTGAATAAAAATTATACGTATGCAATTTACTACAAAATGCAAGTTTAATCAATAAATACTCTCAAACCGTACTTTATGAAAACGAAATAAAACTTTGATACACAAACACGATTTTAAAAAAAGAGTTGCTCCCAATATTAGAACAACCCTTTATTTCAAAATTATTATTGCCTATTTTACAGGAGTAGGAACCATTATGGGGAGCATTTGTACATTTTTCTTAATCGAAAAATTCGGACTATAATGCCAATAAAAGATACTTGAAATAGTAGATTTACCTGATGATACAGCATAAAGCACATTACCATCCCCATCTAATTTATATTTAGTTAAAGTAACTTTAATAGGACCTACTGTATAGTTATTCGCTTGAGTAAAAGCTTCGGGATAAATTCTCAACTGACAATTGTATACATGATACAAATTAGCACTTAAATCTAATTGATTTATTGTAAGTACTGTCTTGTAATAAACCGGATAATTGGGTTCTCTTACCGAATTGGGAAATAATCCTGATACTGGCTTATAATTAATTGTAAAGTCTCCATTAGGCGCCCTGTCTTGAGCAAATACCTGAACTGTAAATAAAATGATGATACTAAATACTAAAATTTTTTTCATAGTAATAAATTTATAATAACTCCTACTCTATTTTGGCTTTTCGGAATCCGCCTTAAAAAAATTTAACGAAATGAACAAAACAATATACTCATTTTGAGTATTATTAAAAATTTTAAATACAATAAAAATTGACTTATAAGTATCTTTTTTTTAATTTAGGGGCACCCCTTTTTAAAAACAAAAAAAATCCGCATTTTATTCTTACAATTTTAACAACGACGATAAATATTTTTAACTAAAATTTAGAGTTATGGAAAGAATAAAATTGATTTTAGGAATAGTATTAATCATAATTTTGGGGATATCGTGCGACAATGATGATGATAAAGTAGCTCCCAAATTTAATCTGACATCAGTAGGAATAACAAATACCAATTTCTCGTCTACAGCAAGCGGAACAAAACAAGAAAACAATAGCGAAGTTTTAAAATTGATGTTTAACGGTCAAACATTTACTGCAAAAACAGTTACTATGAGCGGAGTAACCGAGAATATCGACCTAGACACCACAGACAATATTTTTAACTTTGTCCGATCGTATGAGATTATTGAAACCGAAGGCGAAGAGATGCTCGGGAGCATTATAGTTACTCTAGATCTGCTAGTTAATATAGCAAACACACCCGATCTACAAGAAGCTTATGTTAATTTCGATTACAATCCAGCAAATGGCTCTCATGAGCATTTTAGAGTACGTCTTAATGTAGACAGCGTACAAGCTTTATTCAATTTATCAACCGGAAACTTTGCTTTTATGGCCGAAAGGATTACAGGTAGTTTTATGCAAGGCGAAGGAGAAAATGTTACTACAACAGGCGAAACAATTGAAGTAAGCTTAACTGTAACAAACGGAAGTACTGAAAATATGCCATCGCCTCCCTTCCACCTCGAATCAGCTGGAGTAACAAATACAGGAATTGTTACTCCGAGTAAAAATACTAAAGCAGAAGTTCTTCAGCTTATGTTCGATGGTGTTACATACAATGCCCGCTTAGCAAGCTTTAATGACAATCAACACGAAACAAATATTGATATTAACATGACCGATAACGATAGTATCTTCAATTTTAAAAGATACTATGAGATAAATGAAAACGAAGGTGAAAATATAGTTAGTAGCATTATTGTTACTTTAGATCTATTGGTTAATGAAACCAACGGATCACTAATTGCTACATATATCAATTTTGATTATAATCCGGAAAATGGAGACCACGAACATCATCGTTTAAGATTAAATAATTCCGATGTAACGGCTAATGTTAATCTTACCGCCAACACTTACAGTTTTACATGTAATGCTGCTGTTGGCGAATTTTTACAAGGCGAAGGAGAAAATGTCACTACAACAGGCGAAACTCTCGAAATTACCTTAAATGTTTCGAGAGAAGAATAGTTTCCCCGAAATCCTTTTAAAAAATATTCGTAGTATAAATAAACTACGAATATTTTTTTTTAGAACTGGATAATAATACCTAACGAGGGTAAAATTGTTCCAGAGCCATCATCTTCTATTGTTTTCATCAAATATCGTTGCGGATCTTTCGGGTCAATCATAAAATTTCCTTGTTCGTTTGTTCGTGGAGTATAAATATCGGGCGATTTTAATTTAAAGTTATAAGCATTCTGAATATCTAAATAAATCATTAATGACCATTTATTAAAAAACATCTGCTTATCAAGACGGATATCAAGCTGATGAAAAACATCTGAACGCAAAGCATTAAACTCCGAGTAATTTAAATATTCTTGTTTACGAATCTCCCATGCAGCAATCAAACTTGTCTTATTTTTATCAATCGCTGTATAAGGAGCTCCACCAACCAAACGCCATTTAAATCCAAGTTGCCAATTATTAGAAAAATCTCTAGTGGTTGTTATATTAAGTAAATGTACATTATCCCAAGCCGAAGGAATATAATTAGAGGTAAACTGTAAATTATTATCCAACTCTTTAAATTCGCTCCGAACAAGTGTATATGATATTACTGTATTAAATCCAACAACATTTCTTAATCGAGCTAAAAGCTCAAAACCAAAGCTTCGTCCTCGGGCAATAGAAAGTACTTCCTCGTCGCCAAAAATTCCAAAATCGCCTCCTTTATTAGCCAACGAAATCGAATCGTTTAACGAAAAAGGATAATTACGATAGTGTTTATAAAACCCTTCAACAGTTATTTGCGATTGCTCCGACAATAAATACTCGCATCCTAAAACAACATGGTCTGCCGATATATAACTAATCCCATTTTGTTTATTTTTTAACAATTGATTATTGTCTCTAAAACCTAAACTCGTATATGCCGGTAACTGATAATACCTTCCTGTATTAAAATTTAATGACCACTGAGGATCTATTTGATACGACATAGATATGCGAGGAGATAATTGTTTAAACAAATTACTCATTTGCTCTGAATAACTATTTGCATCACTCCGAATACCCAAAGAGACAGACAATCTGTTTTTAAAAAAACGTTTGCTTACCTGAGTAAAAACAGACCATTTCAAAAAATTTAAATCTGACTTATAGTTTATAGCTACAGCTGTTTGATCTTGAAAATCTTGTCTTAATGTTTCATTCGAATACTGAATATAATCTGCTCCGGCACCTACATTTATTTTATATCCACTACTTATGCGAATTGTATTTTCGTACCTTAATTTATTCTCGGCTTCTAACGACGAATAATCAAAAGTCTTAAGCGAATCATTTTCGATATTATCTTGATATTTTATGGATCTATTGTTTAAATAACTTCGACTCAAGACCCAAGTATCATAGCTATGCTCTCTATAATGTTTATAAACTAATCCCAAAGTATACGACTCCTGATTCTGTTCAGGCAAATAGTTTAGTATGTATTGTTGTAATTCTGTTTTGTTTGCATCTAAATTAAGAGCAAAACGGTCGATAGCTCCTAAACCTATAAGCGATAATTCGTTTTTAGAATCTATTCGTGATTTTACTTTAAACTGCAAATCGTTATATGTTGGCAAAAAAGGAAGTTCCAAGGCAGAAAATAATAGTTGTAAATACGAACGACGCAAAGAAAGGATATAGCTTGTTTTATTCCCTAGAGGCCCATCAAGAGTTAAGCCTACCTCAGACGATCCTAAAGTTGCTTGTAATTCTTGTTTTTCGGTATTCCCATCTTTTTGTTTGAATTCTAAAACAGAGCTCAAAGCATCTCCTTTATTTGCAGGAAAGGCTCCCGAATATAAATTTACTTCACGAATAAAATCAACATTCAGTATACCAACAGGACCTCCAGAAGCTCCTTGGGTCGAAAAATGATTAATGGTAGGAATTTCTACTTCGTCTAAGAAAAACGAATTCTCACTAGGACCTCCTCCACGAACAATAACATCGTTTCGTTGTACTGGTGTTGATGCTACTCCAGGGAAAGATTGGATTACTTTCGAAATATCACGATTAGCTCCAGGAATACGCTCTATTTCTCGAATACTAATTACTCTTAACGAAATAGGGCTTTCGTCATTTTTCCTAAACACCGAAGGCTTTACAACGACCTCGTCCATAATAATGTTGGCTTTATTTAAAGCTATAGATACATTTGCCGTGCGAGCTTTCGTTACCATAATATCCTCAGATGTATATGTTTCGAAACCAACTGCCGATACCTGTAATTTTACAAAACCAGGAGAAACTCCAGATAAAACAAACTTTCCTTCTAGATTAGATGCAACTCCCAAATTCGAACCATATATTACCACATTAGCAAAAGGTACTGGAGCATTATTCTCTGAATCGACAACTATACCTTTTATTGATGTTTGTGAGTAAAGTTGATAGTTTAAAAATCCTGCTAAAATTAGCGTAATGCCTAAACAAACCCTGTTCATCACCTTAATTTATTACATTCTATACAAGTTATAACAAAAAGACAACAAACGAAAAATTCTCTTTGTATAAAAGAGAATCTAATGTTAATAACAGTAATTAATCTATTTTTTTATATATTTCGCATTTTTTAAAACTAATTGACTTCATATTTTGTTTTTATACAGAGCTATTAGTTAATTTGAATCGAATATATATTGTTTTAATCAAAATTATTTTTCGGTTAAAAACGAAAAAACGCGTTGAAGATATAAAAGAGAAGATTTAGCATATTTTGCATAAAACTTCTACGATAAGAGAAGGGGAGATGAATTACAATTCAATATTTATTAATCAATTAAAAAAGAAAGATCAGAAGTCGTTTGAAAGACTTTATCTTGATTTTTTTCCATCTTTGGTTGTATTTGCCCAAAAATATATCCCCGATCAAGAAATTAGCGAAGATATAGTACAGGAAGTTTTCATAAAATTATGGGATAATGCCTCAAAAATAGATATACATACATCTCTTAAATCCTATTTATATTCGGCAACTAAGAATTCGGCCATCAACTATTTAAACAAAAAGAATACTGAAGAAAGACAAAAAGAAAGGTATCTCTATTTCGAAGATATAGCATCTCAAAGTGATGAAAATAATGCTCTTACTCAAGATGTATATTATCACCTTTACAATGCAATAAAGAATCTTCCTGAAAAATCAAGAAAAACAATCATTCTTTCTTTAAACAACATGTCTCTTTCTGATATTAAAAACGAATTGAACATTAGTATAAACACTGTAAAAACCCATAAACGCAGGGCATACTCCACACTTCGGAAAAAACTTGCAAAATTTTTCTGTTTTTTTGTCACCCCTATTTTAATATTTTTTGTCTCGTAATATAAAATATTTGAATTCTATACACTTAACATATTGTATGAATAAAGATTTCTTGTGTAGAGTTTGGTTGTAATAGAGGAAAAAATGAAATACACCCCTTTATTTTTAGATAAAATAAAAAAAGGTGATCAAGAATCTTTTGAAAAACTTTACAACGATCTATTTCCATCGTTGGTTTTGTTTGCAAAAAAATATGTAGATGACGATAACCTTAGCGAAGACATAGTGCAAGAAATTTTTATGAAATTTTGGAATAATGTTTCTTCAATTAATATTCGCATTTCAATAAAATCTTATCTGTATATGGCTGTTAGGAATAATGCAATAAACTACTTAAACCAAAAAGCCATTTTAACTGAAAAGCTAAACAAACACATTTCTTACGAAATGACATCTTCCGACGAATACAAGATTTTATCTCAAGACGTATATCATCAAGTTCATAATGCCATTAAAAGTTTACCTCAAAAATCACAAGAAGTAATTCGTATGTCAATGAATGAACTATCAATTGCTGAAATACAAGAAGAACTTAATTTAAGTAAAAACACTATAAAAACACATAAAAGAAGAGCTTATGCTATGTTACGCGAGAAGCTGAAAAGTATTTTCTAATCTTTTCACCCTTCAAATTAATTTTAATGTCATAGAAAAAAACATAGAAAATGAACTTGGACGAAAACATATCAAAAATAATCGCTAAATATGTAATGGGAGAAATTACAGAAGAAGATAGCGATATTCTGCAAGAATGGTTATCCGATTCTTATAATAGATTACTTTTCAAGAAAATTATCAATCCAAAACATATTGCTAAAGAATTAACCCAATTAGAAAAAATAGATTCAGAAAAAGCATATCGCAAGTTCAAATCAAAAGTTTCGAAAAGAATAAATATCAAAGAAGTATTAGGCTATGCTGCTGCTATTCTGTTACCAATATTAGGATTACTTTCGTTATTTCTTTTTATTAAAGATGATTATAATCCGGGAATAGCCGAAAATATTGATTTCGACAATCAGAATATCTCTATAGTAACTGGAGATGGGAAACTTCATAAACTTTCAGGAAACGACACACTTGTTAATACCTCTAATTCAAACGTAGTTGTCGAAAATAAAAATATTCGATATAAAGCATTAACAAAAAAAGAATCACTTAAACCGGTATACAATACAATTAATATCCCAGCTGGAGGAAAATACAAATTGGAATTATCAGACAAAACAATCGTACATTTAAATTCAGCAACAACATTTAAATATCCTGTTGCTTTTGTTGGTAATAATCGTAATGTACAATTGATCTCGGGCGAAGCTTTTTTCGAAGTTACTAAAAGTAAAAAACCTTTTATACTGAATTTTGGGGTCAATAAAATAAAAGTGCTCGGCACAAAATTTAATGTTAAATCATACAAAACAGAAGATAAAGAACAGATAACATTAGAAGAAGGAAGCATATCTTTAAATAATAGTAAAAACGAAATCCAACTATACCCTAACCAACAAGCAATCATTAGTAAAAATAATTTATCAATAGAAATCGAGTCGGTTGATGCTCCTATTTATTCGTCTTGGCGTACAGGATTTTTAAATTATAAAGAAGAAAAATTATCAACTATTTTGAACGACTTTCAGAGACAATATAACGTTATGGTTTTTTATCAAAACCCTGAAGTTAAAAATAAAAAGTTATCTATTTCGATGGATACGAATAAGAGTATTACTCAAATATTAAAAGCTATAGAAGCTACTGGAGATGTAAAATTTAAGATAAATAATAGCAACATCATTGTATTGAAAAAATAGTGAAGTGTGCTGGCACACACCCCACTAAAGGCTATTAATTTATCACATTATAATAACCTAACAATATTTTAATTCTATGGGAAAACACAAAACAAAACCATTGTTCTACAAGTACAAAACAATGCTACTTTTAGTCATGTTTTCATTTATCATGATTAACACAAGCGCTGCCTCTGTTCAGATACAAGGCAAAGTAATTAAAGTAAATGAAAATAATGTCAATTTAAACGAATTTATTTGGAAATTGAAGAAACTGACTGGGTACGAATTTGTTTGCGATTCAGATGATCTATCGGAATATTCCAATGTTAGTATCAAAAAGCAAGGTTCAATTGAACAAATATTTGATGAAGTTTTAAAAGATACTGACTTAACTTATTATTCAGAAGGAGACATCTATGTAATAAAAAAGAAAGAAGTTATAGAATCTACTCAACCTGAAGCAAAGATTCTTACAGGAAAAGTACTTGATAAAACAGGAGCTTCGTTACCTGGAGTATCTGTAATTATCGAAAATACAACATTAGGAACATCTACCGGAATAGATGGCGATTATATTCTTGCAATTCCAGCAGGAACTGTAAACATTGTATTTTCATTTATTGGAATGGAAACTCAAATAGTGCGATATTCAGGACAAGAATCTATGGACATTGTGTTACAAGAAAGTTCGTTAAACATTGATGAAGTTGTTATCACCGGATATCAACAAATTAACAAAAGGAAACTTGCCAGCTCTGTAACTACAGTTAATAGTAAACAATTAGAAAAAATAAAAGTTGCAAGCATTGATAAAATGTTAGAAGGACAACTTTCAGGAGTTTCAGTTATAGGAAACACTTCAACTCCGGGGGTAGCAGCTAAAGTAAGAATCAGAGGTGCTTCTTCGATATCAGGAAACAGAGAACCTATATGGGTTGTTGATGGTGTTATTTTACAAGATCCCGTAAAAGTTACTGCAGCCCAATTGAATAGTGCCGATTATTTAAACAAAGTAGGAAATGCAATACAAAGTATAAATCCATCAGATATTGCCCGAATAGATGTTCTTAAAGATGCTTCGGCAACAGCTATATATGGAGTTAAGGCTGCTAATGGGGTAATTGTTATTACTACCAAATCGGGAAAAAAAGGAAAACCTCAGATTACTTTTTCTACCCAACACGATGTAGTTGAAAGACCTTCTTATGAATCGTTAAATTTGATGAACTCTAAAGAACGTGTTGATATTTCTAGAGAAATTATCCGAAGAAGTTTACTTAATACATCAACATCTGATTTCGGATACGAGAACTTATATAGAAGATATACCAGAAAAGAAATAAGCCTGCAACAATTTAATCAAGAAATTGCCAGTTTAGAAACTACTAACGAAGATTGGTTCAAACATTTGTTTAGAAATGCATTAAATCAAAGGTACAATCTAAGTATTTCTGGAGGTTCTGATTATTTAACCTATTATTTCTCGTTAGGCTACAATAAAGAAAATGCTCCTTTTATTAAGGGTGGTAATGATAAGTTGAATTTAATGTCGAAATTCAATTATAAGGTTAACGATAGACTTACAATGGGGCTACAAATTAGAAATTCTGTTAATGAGAAAACATTTGCTCACAAAGAAGTACATCCTTACGACTATGCATACAATACATCAAGAACAATTCCTTCGTATAAAAATGGAGAAAGATTTCTGTATGCAAATAAAAATATTAATAATTTCCCTACTCAATACAATTTCTTAAATGAAATTGAAAATTCGGAAAAAACAATTGACCTAAAAGACTTTAATTTAAACTATAATTTAAATTATAAGATTTTAGACGGGTTGCAAGCTTCATTGCTATTATCGATGGGTAAATCGCAAACCAACGAAGAAGAGTGGGCTTCAGAAAATACTCTTTACATGTGGAATGAAAGGAATCTCCCTTCTTATGTTGATTTAAAAACCGAATTACAAAAAGGAAGTAGTAGAGCACCAATAGGAGGAGAAATATCGAATAAATCTCTAAGCAATGAATCTTATATCGGTCGATTACAATTGAATTACAACAAGACATTCAACGAACATAGTATTGATCTTATTTCAGGATTTGAAATTTCAAACAATAAATTAAATGGGGTTGCAACAGTACAAAGAGGTTATTTACCTTCTTACGGGAAAAAAGCCGCAGGAATAGATTTAACTGAATATCCTGAATATGCCAAATGGTTATCAAACAACCCTAATATAATAACCGATGCTGTAAACAGGACAATATCTGTATATGCAGCCCTAACTTATAGCTATAAAAACAGGTATATCCTTAATGGGAATATTAGAAAAGATGGAGCTAATAAATTTGGACAAAACGAAAATGATCGATTTAACAATGTTTGGTCGGCATCAGCACGATGGAATCTTTCGCAAGAAGAATTTATGTCTTCTTTATCGTGGTTAAATATTTCGCTAAAAGGATCATATGGTATTCAAGGGAATGTAGTTGAAGATGTAACACCTAACTTAATTACACGAGTTACAGATTACGATTATCTAACAGGTAGAAGAAATATTAAAATAGATTCTTATCCAAATCCAAATTTGAAGTGGGAAAAAACTACATCTTATAATTTTGGGTTTAGCTACATGTTATTTAATAAAGTTAGAGGTTCGGTAGAATACTACATGAAAAAAGGGAGCGATATGTTAATACGAATAAAAGCTCCAAGAATATCGGGTAGTGATTCTCATTATCTAAATTCTGGAACTATGGAAAATAAAGGTATAGAATGGAATCTTGGTGTAGATGTAATAAACTCTGACGATTTTACATTTAATGTTAACCTAAACGGATTTCATAACGAAAACAAGATTACAAAATCGAACATAGAACAATACCAATATACCGATTATATTAATGGTACTATTATTCGTAAAGGAATTCCTGTTGGAGGTTTTTATTCGTATAAATTTGACAAGCTCGACAAAAACGGATTACCTACATTCAAAGATACCGAACAGCTCGAAGGAGAAACTCAAGAAGAATTCTTTAAGCGGGTGTTTGTATACTCTGGAACTAGTAATCCTACGGTAACAGGAGGATTGTCTTTAAATTTCACTTATAAATACTGGTTTGCAACCTGCTTATTTAATTACAGCTTTGGTTCTAAAATCAGGTTACCTAAATTATACGATAATGCACCAGGAGTTCCTTCGTCAGAACAAAATTTCTCTAAAGAACTTAATAATAGATGGCGAGAACCTGGCGACGAAGAACATACCAATATCCCAGGAATATCAGACGAACTTGGCAATATAACCTCTAGTGGATATACTTTTGCTAACGATATCTGGGAAATGTATAATTATTCGGACATACGGGTTGTGAAAGGAGATTATTTACGATTGAAAAGTGTAAGTATTGGATACAATATCCCTACTCGAATATTAGAAAAAGTGAAATTACAAGCTGCAAGCCTTACTGTAAATTTCAGCAACTTATGGTTGCTAGCCGACAAAAGACTAAAAGGGCACGATCCATCTGTAGCTACTTACGGAAATAAAATTACCCCTCCTTTATTCGGAATGGGAGTAGGTTTAAATATCAACTTCTAAATAATAATGATTTTATATAAATCTTTAAAAAAGAATAAAATGAAAAAAATTATATATCTATTAATAGCATTAGCATTTATGGGATGTAACGAGTTTTTAGACGTTGATTCCAACGATTTATTAATTCCTAAAGATGTAGAAGAATACTCTGATTTATTATTTGCCGAAGCACATCTTAAAGGAGATATTATGTGGATGGGACGAGTTATGTGCGACGATGTAAAATCTTATCAAGCTTCATCTTTCTTTGGAGGTGCTACACAACTTTCTAGTTTTACCGATGATTATTTTGGTTATTACACTTGGCAACAAAATCCTGAATATAGCCGAACTGGAAAATTAGTTAACGACGAAACATGGACTGCATTGTATCGTTCTATTGTTATTTGTAATACCGTTATCAACGATTACGATAAAATAGAAGGAGATGATCATAAAAAAGAATATTTAAAAGCCGAAGCTCACTTTTTAAGAGCAATCGATTATTTTTATCTTGTTAATTTTTATGCTCCAGAGTATGCTCCAGAAAATCTTTCGAAGAAAGGAGTTCCAATCAATGATAAATCTAATATAGAAGTAAGAACATATGTTAGAAATACGATAAAAGAGGTTTATGATAAAATTACTAGCGACCTTATATCTGCCGAAAAGTTATTGAAAACTGCAGAGTACAAAGAGACTATTTTCAATTTAAATTATGCTTCGTTGTATCAGTTTATGTCAAGAGTTTATTTGTACATGAAAGATTATGATAATGTTATTAAGTATGCTGGACTATCTCTTAATTACAACAATAGTTTGGTAAACTTAAATTCAGCTCCGGATTTTGTCTTCAATAACAAAAATAGTGAAATAAACTTTTGCCATCTGGAACAAAGATCTAAATATCCTTCTCCCCAAGCTCAGCAAAATATAACAATAACCCCTAGCGATGCTCTTATGAGCTCTTATTCTGAAAATGATCTTAGAAAAACTCAATTTTTTGTAGAGACATATCCACCTATGGGGCAACCTTATCTTCAATCATCAAAACTAAACAGACAAAATATTTACAACAATTGTTTCAGGGTAGCCGAAGTTTATCTTAATAGAGCTGAAGCTTATGCAGAAAAACAGTTGTTTTCTGACTGTGTTAACGATCTAAATACCTTAAGAGCAAATCGCTTATCGTCGGATTACGAAGTTAGCGCATCGAATAAAACTCAGGCAATAGATCTTGTAAAAGCAGAAAGAAGAAGAGAGTTATGTTACGAGTTGCATAGATGGTTCGATTTAAGAAGATGGGGAAAACCTTCTTTCGATCACGTTATAATAAATATTAATGAAACAACATCAACATATAGGATAGAAAAAAACGATCCTGCATATATTTTGCCTTTACCTGTAGAAACAAAGGTTTTGAATCCTAACATGAAGGATTATCCAAATCCTGTTCGCCAAAGTGTAAATTAATCATAACACAAAAATTTAAACAGATGAAAAAGTTATTATATATATTAATCGCATTAATTGCATTGTCTTGCGAAGAAGAAAAACTTACTCCGAGTGAGTCTGAATCTTTTTACAAGATAGATACCAATACAGAACTTGGGAAAAAAATTGCTCAGATACACAGCAAATACAATTCGTATTTACTTTACAAATATTCAGAAGCAGATCACAAAAGAATATCTTATTATGACTTTTATAATGTAATACCTCAAGATTCGACCGAAGTTATTAATACTTGTGTTGAGTTTGCCAACGAATACTTTTATGAATTATTTGATGCTGAAATAATGGCTAAATACGCACCATTTAAATTGCTACTGGCAAGAAAATTCGAACAAAAAAACACTACGCATAATTCGGCACTTAAAGATATAATTATAGGATATAATACTGTAATTATATCTAATTTCAATGGCAAATGGAAGTTATTAACTCCCGAACAAAAAAAATCTTATAAAAATAAGATTAAATTTGCCTTTATTAAAGATTATTTACTTGCTTATAAATATATGAGTATCCCTGACGAATTTGGCAAGGTTAGCCCTGCCAAATACGGACAATACATTCCAGGTGTTACTGCCGAAATGTATAAACAAGAAGGGTTCTGGCCTCTTGACAATGGATTTCTTAGATTTTCCTATCCTAGGAGTATTTTAGTAGATGCATCTGAGTATATCTATAAAATGAATGAGCTTACTCATGAACAAGTTTTAGCTCAAATCCAGTCATATCCTTTAATGGTAAAAAAATACAATATACTACGAGATTGGATGATTAAAAATAAAATACAATTAAATTAATCATAAAGGAGCTTAAGCTCCTTTTCTAAAACTATAAAATAATGAAAAAAATACTATTATTCTTGTTTGTAGCAGTTATAGCTGCATCGTGCTCGAAAAAGAACCCCAAGATTATTCTTACTTTAAAAGCCGACAGTGAAATACCTGTTGATATTTCGGATAATCTACAGGAAATAAGGCTAGAACCAAATGCTGAAGGTAAATATGAATACGAATTTAAAAATAATGACTATTTAATTTCGTGGTTATTTATTGGTAACTGGCCTTTCCAGTTTTATGTTGAAAAAGATCACGATTTAGAAGTAACTGTCGAGATTGGTCTAGACGAAAAGGGTAATATCAATTTAGTAAACTTAGCTAGTATATCTCCATATTACGAAAAAACAAATCAGTATTTATTTAAATATGGACGTTCAACTAGTCTAATTTCAAGTAATGAAGATTTTGCCATGAAAGAAATGGATTTTTATAAAAACGGTCAAAAAATCATCAAAAACTTTCAAGCAAATCTCGAAAAACAAGATTTGCCCGTAAATTTCAAAACTCTTGAAAAAGAAAAAATAAAACATGACATTTTAGGCCCTTTATCCGATCATGAATTAGGTTATAAGTATTTAAATAAAATAAAATTCGAAGATTATCAAATAAGCGAAGAATATAAAGATTTGCTTATCTCTAATTTTACCGATAGTGAAATCGTAACAGGTATTATGCATAACTATTGGATGTCTTTGAGTATTTTTCTTGAAAAAGCCTTAAAAATACAAGGCGAAACTATCGAAGAAAACTTTCAATTACGAGTTGAACAGTGTAAAAAGATGTTTAAAAATCCGAAGCTTCTAGAGCGAATAATCTTTTGCGAGTTTGTTCACTATTTATCGTACGATATTTCGAAACCAACCGAAGAAATTCTTAATTTAACTAAAGTTATCAAAAATAAGGATTTAAAAAAACGTCTAAATAATCTTCTTGATCAGAAAAATAAAATAAAGAAAGGAAAGAAAGCCTTTAATTTTACATGCAAAGATATTAATGGCAAAGAATATAAATTAAGCGATTTTAAAGGAAAAGTAGTTGTTATTGATCTATGGGCTACTTGGTGTAAGCCTTGTATGGAAGTACTTCCTTATTTTATCGAAAAACAAAAACAATATAGCACAAGACCAGTTCATTTTATTACTCTTAGTGTAGATAAAAATGAAGAAGCTTGGAAAAAGAAAGTAAAGAAAATGGGTCTTGACAAAAATTCATTTATCGCTATCGGAAGCAATAATATCATGAAAGCTTTCGGGCTTTCTGGAATCCCTGCTACTATTATTATCGATAAAGATGGACATATTTTAGACGGACATGCAAAAAAAGCTAACGATCCGTTGTTCGACACAGAGTTAAATTCTTATTTACAATAAATAATTTTAAAAATATAACAGATGAAAAACTTACTATTAGCAGTTTTATTATTATTCGGATTAAACAGTTTTGCTCAAGTTTATGACGAAAATATTGATGGGATGAAACAAATCCAAGAAGCTGTAGCTAAAGCTAAAAAAGAAAATAAGCAAGTATTAATTCAGGTTGGAGGAAACTGGTGTAAATATTGCATCAAGCTACACAATTGGATTAACGATGATGTTTTTGTAAAATCTACTATAGATAAATATTATGTGTATATAGATGTAAACTATAGTAATAAAAATAAAAATTTCGAAGCTATGAAATTCTTAAGATGGCCTCAAAGATTCCCTTTTCCATCTTTATATATCATAAGTAACAAAGGCGAAGTGTTACATACTCAAAAAATTACTCCGCTTACTACTAAAAATGAATACGATACTGAGAAGTTTATAGCTTTTTTGAAAGAATGGACAGTTTTTAAACTAGATCCTAAATCTTATAAATAGTTTATTACAAACAACTATATCTCTTTAATAACGGGCGTGTCGGACTTCTGACACGCCCGTTGTTTTTTATACGAATGTTTCTTCTTCGTATTGCGACTTTTTGAGGGTATTTTTACAAATAGTTGTCCTCAGCGCTGTTGTTTTAAAAAATTCATTGACGCTTGTCAACGGCTTGCCGCAGTCATGTAAAACTCATTGTTCCTTGTCAACGCTCCCTTTTTTTTAAAGAATCATTGTCATTTGTCAACGAGCATTTTTTTGATAGAGTCATTATCGTCTGTCAATAGCTCTATTTAGTTTCTGATAAGATTTCAAGATGAAGGATTTATAAAAACAAATAATTTTTATCTTAAACGCGACGAAGAAAATATTTTGATCACGCATTTTGATGTGCTTTGTATTATTAAAGTTGTTTTTCGAAAAAAGCTTCCCTTGACTTTTCCTCTTCTATAAAAAGCACGAAAGGCTATCTCAAATAAATCGAAATAGCCTTTTGTATGTTATCAAAATTTATATTATTCCTTTTCAGGTTCTTCTTTTGATGCGTTCTTAAACTCTTTCATTCCTTTACCAAGACCTCGCATTAATTCTGGAATTTTTCTTCCTCCAAAAATAATTAATATCACAAGAACTATAAGAATAACCTCCCATGTGCCGATAAATCCTGATAATATAAATAAAAAGTTCATAAGTCTAATATTTAGTAATTAAACAAATATACCATTTTTATTATTCAGTAAAAAGTTTAAAAATATCATTCCCGTTAGCAAACAATAGTAATGTTAATAATAATACCATTCCTACAACCTGAGCATTTTCAAGAAACTTATCGCTAGGTTTTCGTCCAGTAATCATTTCGTATAATAAAAACATTACATGACCTCCATCTAGTGCAGGTATCGGCAATACATTCATTATAGCTAAAATAATCGAAAGGAAAGCTGTAAGATTCCAGAAGGCTTCCCAATTCCAAACTCCTGGAAATATTTTTCCGATGGTTATAAATCCACCTAAAGATTTATATGCTCCGGTTTCGGGTTTTACCAATAGTTTCAATTGCTTTAAATAGCTATTAAACATAGCCACACCCTTATTAACACCAGCAGGAATCGAAGACCATAAATCATACTCTTTTTGCTCAAGCTCAAACATTCCGATAAAACTTTGAGCATACACTCCAATATATCCCTCGGGCGATACTTTTGTATTAATCACCAAAGTGTCATTACCCCTTAATACATTCAAATCAATTGTTTTGTCTTTATGCTTAAGTATTTCGGTTCGGTACTCATCGTAAAACTCAGTAGATACTCCATCTACACCTATTATCCTATCCTTAATCATAAAGCCGGCTTCTATAGCTTCCGATTTTTTCGGAATCTCGGCAATATAAAAAGGAACACGAACATCAATTAAACCCTTATTTTTTAGCAATTGTTTGGTTAATAATTTTGGAATTGGAATTTCTTTAACCTGCCCATTTCTTTCAATCTGGATTGTCTTTGAATCATTCAAAGCAATATCTATCATAATTTTATGGAAATTATCAACAGGTTCATTATCGACACTTATAATTTTATCGCCATTGCGTAAACCCATACTATAAGCTGTAGAATCGACTGTTATTCCATACTTCACACTTCGATTAGGTAGATATTCTTCGCCCCAAACATAAAGTACAGCCGAATAAATA
Source organism: Bacteroidales bacterium (assembly GCA_022360575.1). Classification (GTDB taxonomy): domain Bacteria; phylum Bacteroidota; class Bacteroidia; order Bacteroidales; family UBA12077; genus UBA12077. Next base: position 49,031 of record JAKSCO010000351.1, read on the forward strand.
ACTAATGCTATAAAAAAGTTAACAAGAACTCCTCCTAGCATAATAAGTAATCGTTGCCACGATTTTTTCGAACGAAACTCGTAAGGTTGAGGCTCCTGTTTCATTTGTTCTTTATCCATCGACTCATCAATCATTCCTGATATCTTAACATACCCCCCAAGAGGGACCCATCCCATTCCGTACTCGGTTTCTCCTTTTTTGAATTTGAACAACGAAAACCATGGATTAAAAAAGAGGTAAAACTTCTCTACTCTTGTTTTAAATAATTTCGCAAAAGCAAAATGTCCAAATTCGTGTAAAATCACCAATATGGATATGCTAAGTAAAAACTGTCCTATTTTAATTAAAATCTCCATTTATATTTATTTACTAGTTATTATCGATTTTGTATATTCTCTTGTTATTTTATCTGTTTCAATCAAATCATCTAAATTAGGATTTGTTATATAGTTTATTTTGGTCATCGCTTTTTCGATATAATCTGTCATCTCGCAAAAACCAATTTCATCCTTTAAAAAAGCACCTACAACAATTTCGTTTGCTGCATTTAATATACAAGGCATATTCCCACATTTATCCATTGCACTGAAAGCCAAAGATAAATTTTTAAAATTTTTCATATCTGGTTTCTGAAAAGTCAACTCTGGATAATCGAAAAAACTAAACCTCGGGAAATTTGTTTCAAGTCGTTCAGGAAAACCTAATGCATATAAAATTGGAAGTTTCATATCAGGAAGTCCCATTTGTGCCTTAATCGATCCATCGCAAAACTGAACAGCCGAGTGTATTATCGATTGTGGATGAATAACAACATCAATCTGGTTGGGATTTAAATCGAACAACCAGCGAGCTTCGATAGCCTCAAGCCCTTTATTCATTAGACTTGCCGAATCGATAGTTATTTTAGCCCCCATATCCCAATTAGGATGCTTTAAGGCATTTGTTTTAGTTACTGTTTTCAGAAATTCAATATCTTTTCCGACAAAAGGACCTCCGGATGCTGTTAAATATATCTTCTCAATTTTATTCTGTCCTTCGCCAACAAGACACTGAAAAATAGCCGAATGTTCCGAATCAACCGGGAAAATATTTACTCTATTTTCAAGAGCCAAATTCTGTATTATTTTACCAGCAACAACAAGAGTCTCTTTATTTGCCAATGCAATTGTTTTTTTCGATTTTATTGCATTTATAGTAGGCAATAAGCCCGAATATCCAACCATTGCTGTTAAAACAATATCAACTGTATCCATTTCTACAATCTGAGAAATAGCGTCGCTTCCTGCATATACCTTTATAGGCAACAATCCTATAGCATTAACTAAATCGTCATATTTATCTTCATTCCCAATAACAATCGTATTAGGATTAAATTCTTTAGCCTGTTTTATTAATAAATCAATATTATTGTATGCGGTTAATACTTCTACTTGGAAATAATCAGGATGTTTTCTAATAACTTCTAAGGCCTGAGTTCCGATCGATCCAGTCGATCCAAGTATTGCAATTCTCTTCTTCATTCTTCTTCCCTACTTTATAATCAGCTAAAAGGCAATATAATCTTCAGCATTAACGGGATTTCCGTTATGCCACAACTCAAAATGTAAATGAGGGCCACTGGTTACTTCGCCCGAATTCCCTATAATTGCAATAGCCTCTCCTGCTTTCACATGGCTTCCTGTTTTTTTAAGGATTTCCGAATTGTGTCGATATATAGATATTAAATTATTTGCATGCTGTATTTGTATTACATAACCTGTTTCTAACGTCCAATTTGCTAATATAATAGTCCCATCTAATGTTGCAGAAACAACCTTGTTTGAGGCAGCAACAATGTCTGTTCCAAAATGACTCTCGCGTGGATTAAACGAATTTGTAACCAATCCTTTTACTGGTGGAAAAAAATGAATACTCGAAAAATCCGTATTCGTCGATTTTTCCGGAAACATTGATAAATTAAACATTTCTTCTTCTTCTATTTGTTGTCTTAACAACGAATCGTGCTCCGATTTATCAAAAGTTATTTCCTTATACTGTATCGTTGAGTCTTGCTTGTTTTCGTAGCTATATGGAGTTTCACCTCTAATAATAGCATTTATACTATTGAAATATCTGTCGCGTATTTTTAATTCACGTTCTAAAGAATCAAGCTTATAAACATTATTTGTAATATTACGCCTCATATTTCCATCGGGATATCCAGGAATAAATTCTCGAATAGGAGTAAAAGCGATCAAAACTGTAACTCCTGTTATTAATAAAATTATAATAGAGCCAATAATAGAAAATAGGTTTAATCTTGAAAGACGTAAGAAACCTACTTCTTCAAAAGTATTGTCATTATATATTATCAAACGATACTTATGTCTTAACTTATTAACAATGTGTTGCTTTTTTTCTTTAGCCATCGATAAATTCTTTTTGCAAAGATAAAAGTTTTCAATTAAGAAAACAGGTGATTTAAGCACACTAAAATAGTTTAAACAAATAAACAAACCGAAAAAAACTTTCAAAAAATAATTATCCGCAACAGACACTGAATATCAATACCGTAATTACACCCAAAACCATTATTTTAAATTATTTTTTCAAATAGTTTTGTTTTTCTAATAAAAACGTATACATTTGCAACCGCAATAAAGAGATAACGTCATTAAGACATATAAAGATATATTGCGGGGTGGAGCAGTTGGTAGCTCGTTGGGCTCATAACCCAAAGGTCGCATGTTCGAGTCATGTCCCCGCTACTAAAAAAAGCGAATCAAATTTGATTCGCTTTTTTCATATAACAGCAATTCTTATTATCGTTTATAATATTGTTCTTCATAATATTTTTGATAATTACCCGAAGTAATATTTTTCATCCATAACGAATTCTTAAGATACCAATCAACTGTTTTATTCAATCCTTCCTCAAATTGCAAAGATGGATTCCACCCTAGCTCATTTTGTATTTTTGATGAATCAATTGCATATCGCAAATCATGACCAGCTCTATCTTTAACAAAAGTTATTAGCTGCTCCGACTCTCCCTCTTCGCGCCCCAACTTCTCATTCATAATTTTACAAAGTACTCGAATAAGATCAATATTAGTCCACTCGTTATTACCTCCAATATTATATGTTTCTCCTTTTTTCCCTTTATGAAAAACCAGATCAATTGCATTTGCATGATCCTCTACAAACAACCAATCGCGAATATTCTCACCCTTGCCATATATAGGAATTGATTTCTTCTCGCGAATATTATTAATTGCTAGCGGAATTAATTTCTCAGGAAATTGATTAGGTCCATAGTTATTCGAACAATTTGTAATAACTACAGGCAAATTAAATGTATGATAATATGCTCGAACTAAATGATCAGAACTTGCCTTAGATGCAGAATACGGACTTCGTGGCGAATATGAAGTTTCTTCAACAAAAAAACCTTCTTCACCTAACGAACCATAAACTTCATCGGTTGATATATGATAAAATAATTTATTATCTATTTCATCTTTCCAAAAAGTTCTAGCTGCATTTAGCAAATTAACTGTTCCTACTATATTCGTTTTTATAAATTCACTCGGATTTGAAATAGAGCGATCAACATGAGACTCGGCAGCCAAATGAATTACTCCATCAAATTTATATTTATCAAATAAATCAAATACAAATTCATCATCAACAATATCCCCTTTTATAAACTCGTAATTTGCTAACGTTTCAATGTCATCCAAATTCTGTAAATTTCCTGCATAAGTAAGTTTATCTAAATTTACAATTTTATAATTGGGGTATTTATTAACAAACAACCGAACCACATGCGATCCAATAAACCCTGCTCCTCCTGTAACTAAAATTGTTTTTTCTGCCATTGTATTCTTCCTTCCAATATTTGACTACATTAATTATAACTTAATCTTTAATATTTCTTATCCTCTTTTCCCAATTCCATGCCGATAATAAAGTTTTATCTAAACCTTCCTTAGCCTTCCACCCAAGCTCTTCGTTAGCATATCTGATTTCGGCATATACCGACTCAACATCTCCTTCTCTTCGATTAACTATACTATAATTTAATTTTTGTCCCGTTACATTTTCAAAAGTATTCACTATTTCTAAAACCGAAGAGCCCTTTCCTGTCCCCAAATTAAACACTTCTAAATTATGTTTCGAATTTTTCTCTATCATCCTCAAAATAGAAACAACATGAGCTTTAGCCAAATCAACTACATTAATGTAATCTCTGATAGCAGACCCATCTGGTGTATTATAATCATCACCAAATACCTTAAGCTCATCTCTAACCCCAGCTGCAGTTTGTGTTATAAAAGGAACTAAATTATTTGGAACACCACGAGGCAATTCTCCAATTAAAGCACTTGGATGCGCCCCTATAGGATTGAAATAGCGCAAAGAAATAGCAAAAAACTCTGGATTTGATTTAACAACATCTCTTATTATCTCTTCTGCTATTTGTTTCGTATTTCCATACGGAGAATCTGCGGGTTTGAATGGCGCCTGCTCATTAACAGGAAGCTTATCTGGCTGTCCATAAACTGTAGCCGATGAAGAAAATACCAGATTAGATACATTAAATTGAATCATTCTATTAAGCAAATTCATTAAGCCTACAAGGTTATTCTGATAATACATCAAAGGTTTTTCTACCGATTCGCCAACAGCTTTAAAAGCAGCAAAATGAATAACTGCATCTACTTTCTTATATATGTTAAAGAACTTTTCAAGTTTCTCTTCATCACAAATATCAAATTGCTCAAAATAGGGTCTTTTACCTGTAATTTTCTCTATACGATCTAAAATCTCTTTATCCGAATTCGACAAATTGTCAATTATAACTACATCAAAACCTGAATTTAATAACTCAACAGTAGTATGTGAACCAATGTATCCCGTTCCTCCTGTTACTAATATTAATCTATTATTCATTTATAATTCAATGTTTAATATTTGGCTAATTTAACCATATAATTTCGAAATGAATAATAAAAAAATGTTAACGACCAATCATGAATAGGAGTTTCAATGCTACAATCAAAATCATAATTTTATCTATATTTGTTTCGAAATAAAACATTTTTTTGAAAATACAGAACTACATAAAAGAATTATTAACAAAGAATCAGGGTGTTATTATCCCTAGATTAGGAGGTTTCTTATCAGAATACGAATCAGCAGTATTCGATAAAGAAAAAAATCAATTTCTACCTCCTTGTTTAAAAATAAGCTTTAATCCTAAATACACCTACCAAGACAACTCTCTTATTGATTTTATCTCGAAAAAAGAACAAATAAGTAAATCAGAAGCAACAAAAAAACTAAATGATTTTAGCTCTGAAATAAAGACTACCTTAAATAGTGGGAATAAATTTTATTTCCCTGAAATAGGCGAACTATATAAGAACACTCGAAGCGAAATTGTTTTTCAGCAACAAAAAGATTCTAATCTACTAACCAATTCGTTTGGCTTACACAATGTAAAAACCAACCCAATAATTAATTTAAATCATAGAGAAAATATCACACAGCAAACACCACAACCTAAGAAAAAAATAAAAAAAATAATCATTATTAGTTTGCTGATTATTCTGTTGGGTGCTATAACTTCTTTCTTATTCTTCCCTCAAAAACTTATTAAATCAAAAGTATTTCACACTTCTAAAAAACTGAACAACCACACAGCAAGTAAACATAGAATAAAAATAGACAACATAGCCAACAACGATAGCATAAAAGCTTTAATTAACCAGTCTATTGATAATAATACAAATAAAAAAGATGCTTTATTCTATACTCCCCCTTCAAATAATTCGAACAATTTTGATTTAACTACAACTTCTAAATTTCATATTATTGTAGGAAGTTTTAAACGTATAGAAAATGCCAATAAATTTGCTCAGGAAATAGAACTTAAGGGATATAGGACTAAAGTTATTCAATCAGGGAAAAATTTATTCCGTATATCAATCTTCTCTTTTAACGACGAAACTATTGCCTTAAAAAAACTATATTCTTTAAGAGACAGTTCAAATCTTAAATCGGTTTGGGTACTAAAAGAAATATAATCCACTCCTTATTTTTTTAATCGACTTTTTCTAATAATTACACCCAGAACCAGCACAATCTGAAAGAATAAATATTTCATTATAGGAATATCGTATGTAAAATACCAATACTTAGGTATTGTATACCACAAATAAAACTAAGACTTTTGTTTCTATGAAATATTTGAGGAGTAATATATTTTCATATTTGTTTTTTGCAATAACAATGTGTATTGCAGGATCAATTGTATTGAATAATATTTTATACACACATATTCATAAATTAAACAACGGACAAGTTATTGTCCACTCTCATCCATACAATAAATCGCAAGAGAATAAACCAGAAGCTACACATCAACATACTGATTCGGAATTATTTGTTCTACAAAGCTTAGCTCTATTAATCTCTTATATAACAGTATCGATATCATTTTATTCTACAGTAAAAATATTAAGTAGGCTCTTTAAGTTTCTTAACTTATATCTTTCAGAAAATCTCAGAATCATAAAAGAAAGAGCTCCTCCAACATTTTACATCCTAGAGAAATAAACAACTTATAACATTCTCTTTACTATTATCTAAAAAAGTTTGCCTGTAAGACATTTAGTTTAATATTTCAGTTTTGATTTTGCCCATACTTACAGGCAGCTTTTTAGAAAAAAATCCTTTAACGAAAGAAGTATTAATAACAATAAAAGAAAAGTATTAACAAATGAAACAAAAAATACTCTTTACTACTAAATCAAAAATGGCAGATGTCATACACACAAATTATGGACTAATACCCATAATTAGTCGGTTTGGCATCGAGTTTGGATTTGGGAATAAAACCATCGAGGAAGTTTGTTCTGATAAAAGCATCAATGTATGGTTTGTTCTCGAAATAATAAATTCATATCATAATGATAATTACTTCCCTGAAAAAAAACTACAAGACTTCTCTACCAAATTAATTATTGATTATTTAAGCAACACTCATAGTTATTATTTAGACAATAAGATTATCGAAATTCAAGATTACATTAATGAAATGGAACTAGCAGCTTCGATTCATAATCTTCAAAACATAAAACTATTGAATGATTTTTTCTCAGAATATCGAGAGGAATTAAAACAACATTTAGGCAAAGAAGACAAATTGATATTTCCATATATTAAAAACTTAGAAAAGATTTCAGAATCGGGAAAAATAACAAAAGAAATTGTTGATCAAATAAAAGAGAATTCTATCGAAAAATACGAAAAAACACACGACAATTTAGAAGTAAAACTGAGTGACTTGAAAAATTTGATCATAAAATTTATTCCTCCGGTTTTATGCCCTGAAATTTGTCAAAAGCTCTTAATTGAGTTATTTCGGTTAGAATCAGACTTACAAAATCACGCAAATATTGAAGAAAAAGTATTAATCCCAAAGGTAAAACTCCTCGAAAAGAAAATTCTGAAACAAAGTGAAAACAAATAAAATCATAAAAGTTGCTATTGCATCAAATAATTATATTTATAATTTGGGTATTAAAACAATTCTAAGTGTTATTGGTATAAAACCCGAACTATTTGAAATAAACACAACAAAAGAGTTAAGAAATTTAATAATAGAACGAGACAGCCCAATCTATTTAATAATTAATGAAGATATTTTTAATAGTAACTTAGAACAAGAATTATATAAAGTAAAAAACTTAGCTTCAGATTGTCCTCTGTTGCTTTTTAAAAACAACCAAACTAAAATATGCCATAGCATGGCTTGTATCTCTTATGATGAAAACCAAAGAGAAATATTACGCAAACTTGAAGATTTCTTCTTTTCAAATGATGTAAACAAAAAAACCGAAAGTTCTATTTTAAGCGAAAGAGAATTAGATATACTAAAAGAAGTTGCTTTAGGCTTATCAAACAAAGAAATCGCCGAAAAACTTTTTATCAGCATTAATACTGTCATTACTCATAGAAAAAATATTACCGAGAAATTAGGAATAAAAACAATTGCCGGGTTAACTATTTATGCAATATTAAATGGAATAATCAATCCCAAACAAGTAAATAATAACTGATGTAAATATTTTTTAAAAACTCTTTTCATATACTATACTCTTAAAAGATAAAAATACTCCTCACAACAATAATATCGGGGATGTCATTAAAAATAAGGCTGTAAAATATAGTTTTCTAAGCTATAAATCATTTCATAATTAATAATAAAAAATTACAATACGGATTAAACTTATAATGAATAAGGTAATCAGATTATTGTAAAATATTGAACCAATTTTTGTTTTATCGCGTATTATATTACATTTGAAATATCAACACTAATTATAAATACTTAAAGGGATGATTAAAGAACATATCTTAGAGAAACAAAAACGAGTAAGGCAAAAAATAATTGTAGTAGCGTCGTCTGTTTTTAATAAATACGGATTCAAAAAAGCAACCATCGAAGACATTGCTAAAACTGCCGGAATGGGTAAAAGTTCTATCTATTATTACTTTAAAAGCAAAGAAGATATTTTCGAAGCTGTTGTTGAACAAGAAGCCATAGAACTAAATTTAGAATTAACTGAAAAGGTTATTAATACAAACGATAACCCAAAAGAAAAAGTAAAAAATTATGTTTTAATTCGAATGAAGTTTCTAAAAGAAATGGTTAACTTTTTCGAAGCTCTTAAAGATGATTATCTAAGAAACCTTCCCTTTACCATTAGAATTCGCAAAAAATACGACAAACAAGAACAACAAATGCTTTCTAAAATTTTTAACGAAGGAGTTAGTCAAGATATTTTTTATTTAAATAATATCGAATTTACAGCTCTAGCTCTAGTTACATTTCTAAAAGGATTAGAAAGTTCTTTAATAATCAACGAAGAAATGGAATATGCTGATCTAGAAGAAAACTTAGATCGAATTTTAGAAGTTATTTTTCACGGAATACTTAAATAAAAAACTCTGTTATAGCAATCATATCCGAATTGTAAAGCTAACCCATAAAATTATAAGCTTAAGTTATATTAATTAAGCTTGTATAGCTATACAATAAGTTATAAATCCCAATAATTCTAAAATAAAAACCGATGAAACGATATGTTATAATTGTAGCTGGAGGGTCAGGACAACGAATGAAAAGTTCGATTCCTAAACAGTTTTTAGAAATTAATACCGAAATAATTCTAATGAGAAGCATTAGAGCTTTCTTCAATTACGATTCATCCATTTCGATTATTCTTGTTTTACCCGAAAATCAATTCGACTATTGGCAAAAGTTGTGCGACAAATATCAATTTAAGATAAACCATAAACTTATAACTGGAGGTGAAACTCGATTTCATTCAGTAAAAAATGGTTTACAAGCTGTCGATTCTGAAGGTTTTGTAGCGATACACGATGGAGTACGTCCTTTAATTGACAAATCGACAATTGATACCATTTACAAAACAGCTGTAGAAAAAGGCAATGCAATACCCTACATCGATTGCAACAACTCTGTTCGGATAGAACAGAATAACACAAATCAAATTATTGATCGGAATAAAATAAAATTAATTCAAACTCCTCAAGCTTTTGACACCAAAATAATCCTAGAAGCATATAAGCAAAACTGGGACGAATCATTTACTGATGATGCCAGTGTTGTCGAAAAATTAGGTTATAAAATTAATTTAGTTAAAGGCAATAAAAGAAACATCAAGATAACTACAAAAATTGATCTTATAGTTGCAAAAGCAATACTATCAGAAGATAAATAATTACAGTAAATACTATTTTCTATCACTATTTACTCTCTATCGGCATGAAAAACTAAAAAAGGCAAATTGGTATGAAACAAAACCCTTCGAGTAGTTCCTGCTCCTAGTAATCTCGATATTAAACTTCTTTTATGGGTTACTAATGATATCAAATCAATATTCTTTTTCCGAATAATTTCTTGTATCCCTGTCAAGAAATCTTCATTTTCAACAATATTACATTCAATATCATAATCACTATATTCTTCTTTTAACTTTTGCTTTAAACTATCCATCTTTACATTATCCCAAACATTTGTTTCGGAAACGCCTATGTGGACACAATTAAGTTTTATCTCAAAAGGAGATAAAATATTCATCAGTTTTCTTAGAGCTAGAAAATCCGATTCGTCGAAATTTGTAGCATACAAAACATTTATTACTGGTAATTTTCTATACAACGAATCTTCGGGAATAACTAAAACAGGAATAGTTGCTTCTTCGATAACTTTTGTAGTAACACTTCCTATTAAGTCATTTTCCTGATCACCACTTCCTCTTGTTCCTATAATTATTACATCAGACTTATATTCATTACTTTTTTCAATAATCTCGTCACTCGGAATGCCTCTTTCTAAAGCATAATCTATTTTCACCCCTTCTATACCCTCTTTATCTATTTTTTCTTTCAGTTCGGTATAAAACTTTTCCATATTCTCTTTTGCCCTTATTTCTATTTCGCGCAATACCTCATCCATATTAATTTCATAGTAATAAGTATCGGTTAGTGGCATCGAGTTAGTTACCGGATTATAGTACACATGTAACAGCTTTATTTCTGCACTTAATTTTTCGGCAATTCCTATAGCAAATCGACAAGCATTTATCGAATAATCGCTAAAATCGACAGGAACTAAAATTCGTTGAACTCTTTGTAATGATGATTCTTTCTCATCAAGATATTCTTCTCTAAAATTCTCGCTTACTTTTTCGACAATTCGTAAAGCTTTTTCAAGATTACGCTCGTGAACACGCACTTTTACTCCACCCGAAATTACCGAATGAATTAAGTTTACATTCTTTAAATAGCATTCAACACCTTCTGATTCGAGTTTTGTTCTCAAAATCTCGGCTCTTGCGTAATTATGAACTGCAATTGTTATTAATTTATCTTCCATAAGCTTATTTTTTAAAGTTTAATAAACCAACAACATCAACACTATATATTGTTAAACAAATTCGCGAGCTCCTAGTTTACTACATAGCTTATAAACAAAATCTAAAGTTTGTTTCGGAACATTTTTTACAAACTTATCGAAATCAGGTTTTGTTCGTCGCTTTGTAACCAATTGATTAATATCCTCGGGAGGAGGAGCTACCGAGCTTCGACCAACAAAAGGCAATATCTGCCAACTTTGCTTACTTTCGTAAAACAGTGGCAACAATTCGTTAGCAATTAATAATAATTTGCCTCTGTTCATTGCACTGCGTTGTTGTAATTTATCTACTTGATATTGTACCCACTCATTTGCTACTTGATATCTTACCATATCAACCTTTGAGAAAGCTGTTTTTAACAAATTGCTTTTATATTCATCAAAATTGTTCCAATAATCTTTTAATTGATTATTTGGCGGATTTTTTTTCCAATTCTTCGATAAGAAATTAAGCGAATGCAAGGCCATTACATGACATAATATTTCGATAAACCAATTATTTATTCTCGGATCGCAATATATTCGACATAACTCCTGCGAAAACTGAAACGCTATTTGGCAATAATTTACTTCAGAAACATTTAGTCCTATTCGATAAAAATCGGCATGCAAAGGACGATACAATGTAGGTCCTGAATAGTTATCTCTTATAATTTCTAATGTTTTAAATCCTAAAACAGGACTATTTGATATTAAAACATCAAACTCATCAACTATATGTTTTATTATAATTGCACATTTCAAATTTTGTTCTTCGTTATCGAAAACTTTACATGTAATAAACCATTTATTCATATGTTTCTATCTTTATTTAATTGTTATTAATAATTCTTTCTACGGGGTATTTTTCACTTGCTCTTGCAAGCCATCCATTACTCTTGAATCAAACAAAATAATCTCATGAACTTTGCAAATAATTTTCATGATTTTAATCTCAATACTTGATCCTCATATCTTGGATGCTGAAAATATATAATCAAGCTTATGTATGTTAAATTCTATTTATCATGAAGGTTTCATAATTTTGTATTTTAAATATTTAATAAGGTTAGCGGTTTTATAACTATTGCTTTTATAAAAAGGGGAACAAGCAATAAGATGAGCGTTAATATACAGAAATTTACCCCAAAAACCAAGTAAATAAAAAGATAAATACTATATATACTTAATATCGAGTTAAAAGTATTATTTTTGTGCATTAATTATATTTTTTTAATCATGGAACAAAGAAGAAGCTTTATCAAAGACTTACTTCAGTCAACCGATTTTGACCGTGAAGTAAATGCAAAAGGTTGGGTAAGAACCAAACGAGGAAATAAACAAGTAGCATTTATTGCTTTAAATGATGGATCTACAATAAATAATATTCAGGTTGTAATTGATATAGCTAATTTTGATGAGAAATTAATTAAAGATATAACGACAGGAGCAAGTTTAAGTGTTAACGGAACTCTTGTTAAATCGATGGGACAAGGACAAAGTGTAGAAATTCAGGCTAAAGAGGTTGAAGTATACGGAACAGCCGACACCGAAACCTATCCATTACAAAAGAAAGGTCATTCGCTCGAATTTTTAAGAGAAATAGCCCACTTACGATTTAGGACAAATACTTTTGGTGCTGTTTTCAGAATTCGTCACGCAATGGCTTATGCAGTGCACAAATATTTCAACGATAATAATTTTTATTACTTACATACTCCTATAATTACAGGATCGGATGCCGAAGGTGCTGGCGAAATGTTTAGGGTTACTACCGTAAAAGCCGGAGAAGAAAAAAGAACCCAAGACGGAAAGATTGATTTCAGCGAAGATTTCTTCGGGAAAGAAACAAATCTTACTGTATCGGGACAGTTAGAGGCCGAATTAGGAGCTACTGCTTTATCGAATGTTTATACATTTGGACCTACATTTAGAGCCGAAAACTCAAACACACCTCGTCATTTAGCCGAATTTTGGATGATAGAACCTGAGATGGCTTTTTATGATATTCATGACAATATGGATTTAGCCGAAGATATGCTTAAATATTTAGTTAAGTATGCTTTGGATAATTGTATGGATGATCTTAAGTTTTTAGAACAAAGATTAATTAACGAAGAAAAACAGAAAAGCCAACAAGAACGATCGGAAATGGCTTTAATTGAAAAGCTAAAATTTATTATCGAAGATGATTTTGTTCGATTAACCTATACCGAAGCTATCGATATTCTTAAAAATTCGAAACCAGCAAAAAAAGGAAAATTCCAATTCCCTGTTGAGTGGGGTATTGATTTACAATCGGAACACGAGCGTTATTTGGTTGAAAAACATTTTAAAAAGCCCGTAATATTAATTGATTATCCAAAAGATATTAAGGCATTTTATATGAAACAAAACGATGACGGGAAAACGGTTCGTGCAATGGACATTCTGTTTCCTGGGATTGGCGAAATTATTGGAGGATCGCAGCGCGAAGAAAGCTACGAGAAACTATTGTCGAGAATAAACGAAATGGAAATCCCTGAAAAGGATATGTGGTGGTATTTAGAAACAAGAAAGTTTGGTACTGTGCCTCATAGTGGATACGGATTAGGATTTGAAAGACTAATTTTATTTATTACCGGAATGACAAACATTAGAGACGTAATACCATTCCCGAGAACACCTAAAAACGCCGAATTTTAAATTTTTGTAGAGAGAAAGATTAAGTACAGGAAATGTTAAAACAAAGTTTACAACAAAAATTATTACAAAAACTATCTCCTCAGCAGATCCAGATGATTAAGTTGTTGGAAATACCAACTATTCAGTTGGAACAACGAATAAAAAAGGAACTGGAAGAGAATCCTGTGCTCGAAGAAGGAAAAGAAGATGATGAATTTGCCGAAAATCAAGAAGAAGAACTTTCCGAAGATAATCTGGATAACGATTCGGACGAATTTTCGCTAGACGACTACATCAACGAAGAGGATATTCCTTCGTATAAATTAACTACGAATAATTATTCGAAAGATGATAAAAAAGATGATATCCCTTTTTCGATAGGGATATCTTTTCACGAACACTTGCAACAACAAATAGGGCTACTAAATCTTACCGAAAAAGAAGAAATTCTGGCATTGTATTTAATTGGTAATTTAGATGACGATGGATACGTACGTCGTAAGTTAGAAGCAATTGCTAACGATTTAGCCTTTTCGCAAAATATAAATACCAACGACGACGAGCTATTAGAAGTACTACGTATTGTTCAGGATTTAGAACCCACAGGAGTAGGCGCCCGAACATTACAAGAATGTTTGTTGCTACAAATCGAAAGCAAAGATCAGGATATACCGATAATAAAACTGTCGAGAAAGATATTGAAATATTATTTCGATGAATTTACTCGTAAACACTACGATAAAATTATTACTCGACTTAGTATTACCGAAGAAGATTTAAAAACAGCCATAAACGAGATACTGAAATTAAACCCACGGCCGGGCAACAGTTTTTCCGACTCTTCGAGAGTAATACAAACTTTAATTCCTGACTTTATCTTAGACAACAAAGATGGTAACTTGCAATTATCGCTAAATGCCAGAAATGTTCCCGAGTTAAGACTAAATTATACCTATACCGATATGCTTGAGTCGTACTCGAATAAAAAAGAGAAAAAGACAAAAAGCGACAAAGAGGCTATTAGCTTTGTAAAACAAAAAATCGATTCGGCAAAATGGTTTATCGACTCGATAAGACAAAGGCAAAATACCTTGCTTTTAACAATGAACGCCATAATTGAATATCAGCGGGCTTACTTTTTAGATGGCGACGAATCGTTTTTAAAACCTATGATATTAAAAGACATTGCCGAAACAACAGGACTAGATATATCGACCATCTCGCGTGTAGCAAATAGCAAATATATCCAAACACATTTTGGAATTTATGCTTTAAAATATTTCTTTTCTGAAGGTTTGCAAACAGAATCGGGCGAAGAGGTTTCGACTCGCGAAATAAAATCAATTTTAAAAGAATGTGTTAATCAGGAAAACAAGAAAAAACCATTAACCGACGATAAATTAACACAAATACTAAAAGAAAAGGGATACAAGATTGCCCGACGGACTGTTGCTAAATACCGAGAACAACTTAATATCCCTGTTGCACGTTTAAGAAAAGAACTATAATGAATAAAGGTCTTGCCAAATTTTTATCTGTAATATTACATCCTGTTTTTATGCCTGTTTTGGGCTTATTTATTTTATTTAATTCGGGATCTGTTTTAGAGATTCTTCCTTTCCAAGCAAAAAAGATAATCCTAATTATTGTGGCAGTCGGCACTATTGTTTTACCTCTTACTTTTGTCCCGTTTTTTGTTTTTCAGAAAATTATAAAAAACATACACATGGACGATAATCGCGAACGCCTTATACCGTTTTTTATATCATTTGTTCTTTATACATTTTCGTTTTATTTATTAAATAAATTAGGAGCTCCGTGGGCAGTATCAAAATTTATGCTTATTGGTTCTATAGCAATCCTTGCTTTGTTAATTTTATCGTTTAAATGGAAAGTAAGCGCACACATGACAGGTATTGGGGGGATTGTTGGCTCGCTTATATCTTTTTCGTTTTTATTACGAGTTAACCTCGATTACTATATTATGGCTTTTATTTTACTTTCGGGATTTTTGGCATACTCGCGTTTAACCTTAAAAAAACATCAGCCTTATCAGGTATATACCGGATGGTTTCTGGGACTTTGTTCGTCGTTTTTTGTTTTATTTATTTTCTAGAAAAATTTATTATCAACATTACGATTTTAGGTT
This sequence comes from Bacteroidales bacterium, assembly GCA_022360575.1. Lineage (GTDB taxonomy): Bacteria > Bacteroidota > Bacteroidia > Bacteroidales > UBA12077 > UBA12077. The sequence goes on from JAKSCO010000351.1 coordinate 64,816, forward strand.
TACACTTTCCAAATCCGGAGAGTAATCTTCAAATTCATCGCTCCGTTTAAATCAAATTTATCTTTACCCAAGATTTTAGGATTAACTCACTATTGAGTTTTTGTAAAATCTACAGTTTTGAGCTTAACCCAGATTGGGTTTTTACAAAATCTGGAGTTTTGAGCCTGACCCAGCTTGGGTTTTTACAAAATCTAGAGTTTTGAGCTTGACCCAGCTTGGGTTTTTACGAAATCTGTAGTTTTCGGGCTAGCCCAATTTGGGTTTTTGCAAAATCTACAATTTTGGGTTTCGCCCAGACTGGTTTTTTATAAAATTTGTGATTTTGAACTTAACTCCCTATTGAGTTTTCGTATAATCTAGAATTTTATTCATAACCTGAGTTCGATTATTAACTAAGCTCTACTGAAAAAGAAATTCTTCATGTTCTATTATTCTTTTCTTTGCTTTTTCTACGGATGAATGAAAAAGGAAACGAAAAAATCTTAAAACAACTACGATCTTATTTAATACCAAAAGAACATATCTAAATTAAATTTTACATAATTACTACAACTTATAGAATTTATAGCAACCAACTTTCGTTCTTTTAATCTCAGTACTTGATTCTCATATCTTGATTCTAGAATAACAAAACCTTACAATTACCGGCGGGAGGATAAACTGAAATCGGTGTGAAATCTTTGATAATTGTTAATTAGTATCATTCTTAAATTAGTATACCAAAGCCTCACACATTATTGAAAAACTTGTGTTACAAATACGGAAACAGAATTATCAAAATTTGTCGATTTCAGATGATTTTGGTTCTTTGATCTCAAAGAACAGAAAGAAAATATAATATATTCTAGTGCCCAGAAACAAAAAAACGAAACTCTTCTTTCCTTTTTCTTATGTTATTCACAGCTTTTAGGTACAAACTTGTAGCAGAAGAAGGAATTTTATTCATTAAACAAATAATACCGTATATTAACACCCAAACACTCAGGGTAGGTATTTTAGATAAGTAAAAACTATTTAGTGTTTTTTTAGAACCAATGTCAGATTCATAATTCTACATAAAGCAAAATCAAAATAATATTCTGATCTAATGATAATTGTCATTTTATTTCTCCTCTACGATTATAAATTTGTAATAGATAAGTTTTTATTTATTAAAACAACAAACTCTCGTTTATATGCTCTTTTTATCAAAACCTTCATTGCACTAATCAATACAAATCTCCAATAATCATAAAATCAAGAAAAATGAAACAAGGAAAAAATACTGTAAATCCCGAACCTTATAAATGGAAAGAAGAATACAAGGTTGATATTAGCGTAATCGACGAGCAACACAAAAAATTTCTTAATATAATCAACGAACTTAAGCTTATTATAAATACGGGCAGTTGTACCAAAAAGATCCCAGCTATATTTTATCAGGTAGCGTATTTAATCGATAATTATTTTTTAAAAGAAGAAATTTATTTTAAAGACTGCCAATATCCTAATTTCGAACAACACCAAACTCAACACAACTTGTTTATAAAACAAATTACACAGTTTCAGAAAGATTTTGAAAATAAAAAAGACAATTTGTGTTTAGATATTTATAATTATCTGGAACATTGGTTTAACGAACATATCTTAAAATACGACAAAGAAGCTGCTGAATTTTTAAAACAGAAAGGTGTAAACTAAATTAAAACTTGTACTTGGCTATTGCCTGTTACTTGCATTTTCTCGAAATCGAAATTGGTAATTAAATTTAATCTTGGATATTTTCCTTTTGTAATACTACCAAACTTATCGTCTATTTTTAATGCTTTTGCTCCATTTAATGTAGCCCATTTAATCGAATCGACAAACCGAACATAATCAAAATTTAAGCTAAGAGCTTTTATTTCATCTAATATCGATAGCGATTTATTCGAGGCCATACTATCGGTTCCGAGAGTTATTTGGTTGGTATAGTTCAAAAACAATTTTAAGTCGGGTAATTTATTCTGAATATATAAATTAGACAACGGACACAAACAAAAGAAAGAGTTTTTTATTTTTCTCGAAATTGTATTTAAATCATCAATCGAAGAAAATAAATTATGAACAAATAAGATGTTATTATCGCGAGGCAATAAATCGATAATTGTATGTATAGATGATTTTCCGGAGCTTTCCCAATTTTTTAAATCAACACCTATAGCTTGTAACTGATTTACTAAATTGCCTGTTTTGTTTACAAACATTTGATTTTCATCAGCGCTTTCTTGATTATGTATAGTCAGAACCGTATTTTTAGCCTGCGCTTCAAGTTTTATTAAATCAAAAAGCTCTTGCGAAACAGAGTAAGGAGCATGAGGAACAATTGAAGTCGAAAATTTTTCTTGTTTAAATTGGGTTTCGAGCTCTTGGTTGTATTTAAAAATATCCGATGCTTTGCCCAAACCAATTGCTTCGATAAAGTTATAGTAATGTATTTTACTCCGATTTTTTGTTCTAAGCGTATCGTTTGTATTACAAATATCGCCAACGGCAACAATACCATTGCTTCGCATTAACGAATCGTATAATTCAATCGCTTTAAAATCTATTTGCTTGTTGTTGCGTTTTAAGTCGACTACATGTTTTATAAAATTAGGAAGACCCGTTTGGGTAGGTATTTTGTTTTTAAATCCCGATAATTCGAGATGACAATGAGTATTTATAAATCCCGGAACAATAACTCCATTATAAAACTCTAGGCTTTGCGATTCGGTTAAATCTCCGCCCGTATCAATCAGATTAATAATTTTTCCGTCATCATCAATTTCAACAATTCCGTTTTTTAAGGGTTTTTTATCAACAGGAATAATATAATTAGCCGATAATCTCCTCATATTATTTTTCGATTAATCTTACATTTTTTGTGCTATCGGTTTTCTTTAAACCTTCTTCTTTTATTCTGGCTTCTTTTTCTGTCAAACGACTCAACACCTTTTTATATATCTCATCGTATTGATTAATATTGTAACTGTAATAATATACCGAAGTATCAAAATCATGACGATTGTATCCGTGTAAAGATAAAATCTGATTGTATATATTTTCTTTCTTATATTTTAATATCTCGTTTCGTATTTCGTACATATTCATTATTCCATCAGAAACATGTAAATCAACAATAATATCAACCATTTTATCTTCAGGAATAACATAATCGGGCACTTTATTTTTGCTACAAGCAACAAATAAAATAATAAGGAAAGGTATAATCTGTTTTTTCATGTATTTCTGTTTTTGTTATTTATAATTTACTGCTTTCTTTCCTGCAATGAATGTTCTTTTTCTATTTACTCTCACAAATCATACATCCGATCGCACAAACTAAGCAAAACAATCTTATAAACCTTACAAACAGCCTCCATTCTTTTAATTTCACATCTTGATACTAATATTAAAATAAATTATTATGAAGATTTGATCTGTTTGTATTTTTATTCAATTACATATAAAATGTTCTTGCAAAAATAGTTGTTTTAAGCCAAATAAAGAATACTTACAAAACCAATCTGTCAAAAACAGAACAACCGGCTGTTAGCCGGTTGTTCATACATCTTTATTATATTTATTTAATCTTATTGAAACGATATCCAAGCATAACTTCAATCGTTCCATTCGAGTACTTCCTTATCTGAGATGTTGTAACATCGTAAGATATTCCAAAATAAAATTTATTGGCATAATTATAGCCTCCAATAACCGCAACAGCATCTTGATATCTATACGATAGTCCTAGCCAAAATCTTCGTTGATATGTTGCTTTTACATTAATATCAAACTGAAATTGGAAAGGCTGAGTGTATTTTATTAATGCCGATGGCAACAATACAAAATCACTATTTAGTATCAGATTATACCCCCCCGATAAGTATAGATGTTGAGTTAATTTGCTAACACCTTTCGACGATTCTATTTCGCTTATATTGTATTTGTTTCCGAACAGCTGATGTGCTGATATTCCGACATAAAATGTAGATGCATAAAGATAAAAACCTAAGCTGGCATCAGGAATAATTCTTGACTCAACAGTTTGTGGAAATGCAGGGTCTGTAAACTCTACATCGTGTTTAATTACAGTTCCGTCGAGTTTGTATTGCATTATTCCAACTGTTAAACCTCCCGAAATTCTCATTTCGTCGTTTATTGCAATATTATAAGCATAAGTTCCTCCAAAAAACAATCTACTTTCGGGTCCTGTTACATCATTATATATGTATCCTCCGTAGCCCATATCTTGTTGTTTAAATGGACCATACCCGGCAATGCTCATAGTTCTTGGCGAATCATTAATCCCAATCCATTGGATTCGGGAATTTGCTCGTACCTGAAAATAATTATAAGTACCAGCAACTGCAGGATTTATCAAGTAATCGTTTAGCATATACTGAGTATAAAACGGAGCTTGTTGTGCGTTTAAATTCTCAACAAACAACGAAAAAAGAAGAATTATTAGAATATATCTTATCCTTTTCATATCATCTAACAATAGTTATAGGTCCCGTTATTGGCTTAAATCCCTCAGCATTAAGTATTATTATATAATAATACGTTCCGCTCGGAAGTTCTTCACCGCTACTCGATGATCCATCCCATGCCATAGAAGGATCACTATTTTTATACCCTTTTTGTTCAAAAACTTTTACTCCCCAACGATTAAAAACAGTTACAATATTATTCGGGAACTTTTCAATGTCTTTAATTTTCCAG
>JAKSCO010000160.1 GCA_022360575.1 Bacteroidales bacterium
AAGAATATTTCAGTAACTTTATTTTCCATAATAAGCAGGATTTTATCGATTAAACATTTAACTTTTGTCAGTTTAAATTTAATCAAAATCTTGCTTATTTCTTTGTAAATCAATCAATGTTTTATTTCGAACTCAGGTTAGTAGAGCTTAGTTGATAATCGAACTCAGGTAAGTATGCTTATTTTAATAATCGGACTAAATTTTTTTTGTGCGATATAAGAATTGGAGATATCATTGAAATCCAAACTGAGTTAAGCTCAAAACTGTAGATTTTGTAAAAACCCAAGCTGGGTTAGACTCAAAACTCTAGATTTTGCAAAAACCCAAACTGGGTTAGGCTCAAAACTGTAGATTTTACAAAAACCCAAGCTGGGTTAGGCTCAAAACTCCAGATTTTATAAAAACCCAAGCTGGGTTAAGCTCAAAACTGTAGATTTTGTAAAAACCCAAGCTAGGTTAGGCTCAAAACTGTAGATTTTACAAAAACTCAAACTGGGTTAAGTTCAAACCTTCAGATTTTGCAAAAACCCAAACTGGGGGAGGCTCTAAAATCCCACGAAAGTGAAAATTAAGTGTTGAGTTGTGTATAAAATCCCACGAAAGTGGGAGTATAATATATGTATTGGGGTAAATTTTGAATTTAAAATCGGCGCAAGTCTGTTTTATTAAAAGTCCATTCGGGAGTTACGAGTTTTTCTATGTGATTTGCCGAAAACCAAGGGCTAAGTTCTTTGTTTTTTAGATTTTTTAAGATATGAATATCCTGTGCGGGCATATAGCTTTGTGCTAATAAAAATATTTTCTGGTTTTTTGAGTTTTTTGCTACATCAACAACAAGAACTGCGTGTCCGGGACTTCCGCCCTGAATAAATACATCGCCAGTTTTTAGATCTTTTATGTTTACGGGTTTTAGTTCTTTTTCGAGCGATAATGTGCCAGCATAAGCAAATACAATATTCATGTATTTACGAAAACTGGGATATGTGTTGGCGATGGTTGCTTTCTTTTTCCAGCACACATTGTCTCTTTCGACAATAATTCTGTGTCCTTGCATCCATTTTAAGTACTCGCAACAAAAACCATTGGTGAAATTAAATTTTATTTGATCGTATTTTTTTTGGGAGTATAAATATTCGGCTCTGAGGCGCATAATAGCATCGGCACATTGCTGTAGGTTGCGGTTTCCGATTTCTATATCGACAACAGCTTGATATACCCAATGGTTGGGCTTTATTATTCCGTTGTAAAAATAAACTTTGCTTCCGTGAGGTTTTAATGCTAAGTTTTGCAAGTAATTTTCAAACGAATTATTGGGATGAGTTATGCGATAAAATCCTTCGGGAGTGTTTATTCTGGTTTTAATTGTTTTTCCTGATTGGTTAATCTTTGTGTTATTTTGTGCTTGAGTTATGTTTGTTACAATTAGCAATAAAAAAATTATAAGCCTAAATTTAATCATAAGTAAAGTTGTTGTAATATATTTAAAATGTTTTGGTGTCTTTTTTTTATTTCTAGTTTTTTTAATAAAGTATTTAAATCAAAAAAAATAAATAATGTAAGCTGCATGTATAAACAGTTTACATTCGTGTTTTATTATGTTTGTTCTTCCGAAAAAAAGAGATAATCATTTTGTCGATTATCTCTTTTGCTGATTTTTTTGTAGTTAATTTAACCTAAACTGCAAAATAAGTCTCAAGTTCTTTAAGTGTATCTTGGTTTGTGTGTATATCGCGAACAATATTTCCTTTGTCGAGCATAACTACACGCTCGCACACTTCGGTAACATGGTTTAAATCGTGGCTCGATATAAGTAAGCTAACATTTTTTTCGCTTTTTAATTGTTTTAATAGGTTTTTTAATCGGATTTGTGTTGTTGGATCCAAACTGGCAAAAGGCTCGTCGAGGATTAAAACATCGGGATTGCTCATAAGAGCAGCTGTGATGCCTACTTTTTGTTTGTTCCCGCGCGACAAATCGCGAATGTATTTGTCCTGACCAAGAATTTCGCCATTAAAAAACTCATCAAATTGGCTTAAGAAATTCTTAATATCACCTTTCGATAAGTTGTTTATGTTTGCTACAAAGTTGAAATATTCTTGAGGAGTTAAAAAATCAATTAAGAAACCCTCGTCGAGATACGCACCTGTGTAGGTTTTCCAGTCGCTATTTTTCGTAACATCTTTTCCGTTTGATAAAACAACACCATTATTTGCTTTAATTAAATCGAGAATTAATCGAAACATAGTAGTTTTACCTGCGCCATTGTTTCCTACCAGTCCGAAGCTTTCGCCTTTTTCGATTTTTAATTCGGGAATATTCAAAACAACATTTCCGTTGTATGCTTTTTGTAAATCTCTTATTTCTATCATTTCTTTATTTTTTTCTGTTTTCTAAAATTGTGATAAATAAAACACTGTAAGTGTTTGTAATGATGTTTTTAAGGTTCTCTGAAACCTTTTGCCATTTCGTATTTTTTATTTTCGAAACGTTTAGCAGCAATTTTCAATAGAGGTTTATTAAGCATTATGCCAATAATACCTATTGCACCAATGCATGTAATTCCCCAATATGGTACTCCGAATAAACTGAAAATATACCATATTAAAATAGGTAAGATTAGAAAAGGTAATATCAGTATCCAGTTTGTGGCACCTACACCTTGGAAATTAAATGTAGAGCCTTTGCTCATATCAATTCGGGTTTTGCTGTTGCTGGCAAAATACAATAACAAAAATGATGTAAAGCCAAGGTTAAATAAGAAAGTAGCTGTGTTTATAACAAATACTTTTGTCCCGAAAAAGGCGTAAGGCAATGTTAATATATAGCTTAAAACAAGACTAATTACAATTACAATGTATTTTGCTTTAACATGTTTGTAAGAGCTAATGTTGTTCGATAATATAAAATCGAAATAACTCGACTCCCAGCTAAATATATAATGTCCGTAGTTAAACATTGTTCCTCCGGTTATAAATACTCCTACAAAAATTAAAAATCCGAAACTTTCTAAATATGTTTCTTGTGGGTAAAAAATAAGACCATACAATAAAAGGAAAGGTGATATAGCAATAATTGTTCTGCTGTGTTTGTTTCGCCACATTAATTTAAATTCAAGCATAAGCATTTCGCCTAATTCGCCCAAAGAGTTGAAATAGGTTATTTTCGATAGCGAGTCGATCTTTTTTTTCTTTTTTACATTTATTTCTTCTAATGTTAGTCGCGATTTCAGAAACGAATAATTAAGTTGATAAACTAAAACGAGTATCAAAAGAGGAATTGCAATGTAAATAGGATTGATTGATAAATATGTAAATATTATCGACGAATATTCGGACATAGGAATAATGCCTGCTTTATCTAAAGCAATGGTTGCTGCAATTAATATCGATATTGAGATTATTGCAAAAGGTTTGTCGACAAATTTTCGTTTTAAATAATGCAATAAGAAACTATTATTTAAAATCATGATAAACATTAAACACAGCCATGCTACAGCTGTTGTTCCCGATTGATAAGGAGCAATAACCTTAATGCAAAATGGAATAAAAACCAATAAAGGCAATAGGTTAAAAATGTTTATACTCGATTTTAGTAGAATAAAATTTAAAATTTTTGATTTTTTAATGGGTAGATGTAAATACGACTCAATTCTGATTACTGGCAGTTTATATAAAAAGAAACGGATAAGTAAATCGATTCCGAAATAATAAAGTAAGCCTCCGTTAAGCACTAAAAAAGGATCCTTGTCGGGATATAGCTCTTTTAATATGCTATCGATAAACACTCCCAGAGCAATTAAATACAAACACATCAGCAGAACAAAAAATCCTATAATAAGATTAACAACCAAACTTTTTTGCCACAAGCTTGATCGTGTCATTTCTTTCCACTGATTTGATAAAAACCATTTAAACATATTTTTCTAATTTAATTTCAAAATATTAGTTCCGGATTGTGCGAAATTATTACAATTTCGATAAAAAAAAGTTTAAATAGTTTTAAGAAATAGTA
>JAKSCO010000141.1 GCA_022360575.1 Bacteroidales bacterium
GTTCCTGCTGGAGACATCGGAGTTGGTGGTCGCGAAATAGGTTTCTTATACGGAATGTACAGAAAATTAGCTAAAGAAAATACTGGTGTATTAACTGGTAAAGGTAGAAACTGGGGTGGAAGTTTAATTCGTCCTGAAGCTACTGGTTTTGGTAATGTATATTTTGCAAAAGAAATGTTAGCTACTAAAGGCGAAACTTTCGAAGGTAAAACTGTTGCTGTTTCTGGTTTCGGAAACGTTGCTTGGGGTGCTGTAACTAAAGCTACCGAATTAGGAGGTAAAGTTGTTACTATTTCTGGTCCTGACGGATATATCTACGATCCAAACGGAATCTCAGGAGAAAAAATCGATTATATGTTAGAACTTCGTGCTTCTAACAACGATGTTGTTGCTCCTTATGCTGAAAAATTTGCTGGTTCTGAGTTCTTCGCAGGAAAGAGACCTTGGGAACAAAAAGTTGATATTGCTCTTCCTTGTGCTATTCAAAACGAATTAAACGAAGAAAATGCAAAAGCTTTAGTTGAAAACGGATGTATTTGTGTTTGCGAAGGAGCTAACATGCCTTGTACTCCTGAAGCTATCGAAGTAATCCAAGGAGCTAAATTATTATATGGTCCAGGTAAAGCTGCTAATGCTGGTGGGGTTGCTACTTCTGGTTTAGAAATGTCGCAAAACTCAATGAAATTAAACTGGACTAGCGAAGAAGTTGATACTAAATTACACCAAATCATGTGTGATATCCACGAAGCTTGTGTTAAATACGGAAAAGATGCTGACGGAAACGTTGATTACGTTAAAGGTGCTAACGTTGCTGGTTTCTTAAAAGTTGCTAACTCAATGCTAGATCAAGGTGTAATCTAAGATATTTAGATTTTATACTTAAAGAGAGTTTCTTTCCAGAAACTCTCTTTTTTTTATGTAATAAAAGCTCCAAAAGGAGCTTTTATTTTTTCTTACCTTTTAATTATTTTATGAACTATAGTATTTCTTGGATCTCGAATACGAACAAAGTATACCCCATTGGGCAACAAGCTTAGATCAATTGTTTCTCTTTGCGAATTTGCTTTTTTCGATAACAGAACCTCTCCTTGTATATTATAGATACTTATTACACAATTTGCATTATCAGTAAGCTCAATAAACAATTTCTCTTTAACCGGATTCGGATACATCTTAATTCCTGACTTGTGCAACGAGTTTACACCAACAGTCAAAATCCTAATAGATACTTCTTTCTCTGCTGCAGAATATTCATCATTCCCTTCTTGCAA
>JAKSCO010000024.1 GCA_022360575.1 Bacteroidales bacterium
ATGTAGCTGCAGCTAATGAAAGTCCTATAAGGTTTACAAGAAATGTTGTTTTGTTTTTTAAGAAAGATCTAATAGCAGTTGTTAGATAGTTACGAAGCATTTTTAAGGTATTAAAGGGTTATTATTTTATCAGCATTCGAGTCTAAAATAAATGTTTAAATAGTGCTTAATCATTTTTGTTTATGTATTTTACTTTTAAAACCCGAATATATAGGAATTTGGATTAGGGTTTTGTTATTTCGGTTCGGTTTGCGTCTACTTAGTTTTGCTTTTTGTCTGAAGTATTAATTGGTATTATTCAACTGTGACTGAAAAAATTTGTTTTTTCTCATATTCAGTACTATTTATTGATTGTTTGTATGATAAGCTTATTGTACAATGACCTTTGTGTTTTCCTATAAACGACCAAATTTCACGCCCCTGAGCTCCTTTCTTGTCAGAATCATCAATGTATTTTATTTTTAGAGTATCTAAAATTGAAACTTCGTTTTTATTTTCCCAATACCATGAATATCCTGTTGATCTATTTGATTCTAATTTAATATCTAGGGTCTCATCTATTGATATGTTGTAGTCATCATCAGTGCTCTGTTTTTCGCAACTGAATAAGAAAAAAGTACTAATTAATATTGTAAGGAGGTAGGTGTATTTTTTCATCATTTTAGGTTTACTTAATAATCATGCAATATACAAATAATATTTTATTCATAATGAATTGATACCGTAATTACTACTAAAGATTTATTCGTAAAAATTATTTTTGAAATGGAATTAGCGAAAAAGAAAATTTATTACGAAATTAATAGCAAATTTAGTGTTAACTTAGTATAAATGAAGACATATTTTTACAAATATTTAGTTTCGTTTCTGTTTATTCATATTTTGGTTAATATAAATTTGCTGTGTTTAGCCTCAAATCCGAAAGATTTACCTACAAAGGATAATAAGCTAGGAAAACGTTTATATTTTGGACTGATAAAGACCGGAGATAATACAGTAAACTGTGCTTCGTGTCACAATATAAATGTAATTGATACATTTAACTGGAATCCTTCAATTGCCGATTTAACCTTATCTACAAAGAATATGGATAGTACTACTTTTTCAAAAATACTACTATCTCCTTTAGGAAAAAGAATTTCGGATGCTCACAAAAATGTCCAATTAAGTGCAGATCAAATAGTACTTGTTCGTGAGTATATTAATTCGTTTCGAAAAACAGGATTAGAGCCTCCTAAAATGAAGATTAATCGTTTGTTGCTTTTTATTTTCTTGCTGATATGCATTGTTGGTATATCTGTAGATTTGGTTTATACACAGATAATCCGTTATAAAATAATACATGTAATAGTACTGATACTTTCGTTTGTTTTTATCTTGAAAATTACTATTGAGGATGCTATCAGTTTAGGTCGCTCGAAAGGATATGCTCCTTTGCAGCCCATAAAATTTTCGCATAAAATACATGTTGGAGATAATAAAACAGATTGTTTTTACTGTCATCATACAGCCGAAGAAGCAAAGTCGGCAGGAATCCCTTCTAATGGGGTCTGTTTAAATTGTCATGAGTTGATTCTTGAAGGAACAAACTCGGGCAAATTTGAGATACAAAAAATACATACAAGTGTAAGTAATAAAGAAAATGTACAATGGATAAGAATACATAAACTTCCTGATCATGTATTTTTTAGTCATGCTCAACATGCAAATGTTGGGAAATTAAATTGTAGCGAGTGTCATGGGGATATGAGTGAGGATCATTTAGCAACGCAATCTGCCGATTTGTCTATGGGTTGGTGTTTAGATTGTCATCGAAATAGGAAAGTTAATTTTGAGAGTAATGAGTATTACAAAGGAACATTCGAAGAGTATCAAAAGAAGTTTAAGGATAAAATGATCGACTCGATTTTAGTAGTTGAGGTGGGTGGTGAAAATTGTATGAAGTGTCATTATTAATATAATCAAGAAAAAGAATTTACAAATGGCCCGATACTGGAAAAGCTTAAATAATAATTCCAATAAACAGAAAAAATCGAAATCTTTTCCTAAGGCAACAAGTAGGCGAGATTTTCTAAAAATGTTTGGTTTTGGTATGGCTTCTACATTTGTTTTAAGTAGGTGTAAGAATGCAGCACATAAAGCAATCCCATTTTTAATAAAACCCGAAGAAATTACCCCGAGCAAAGCCAATTATTATGCTTCATCATTTTTTGATGGAGATAAATTTAATAGTATTGTTGCAAAAGTTCTTGATGGTCGTCCAATAAAACTTGAAGGAAATGAATTATCACCTATAACAAATGGGGGAATTAATTGTATTGCACAAGCATCAATCCTGAGTTTGTACGACGATACTCGATATAGAAATCCTATAATAGATAATGAGAATGTTAGTTTTTCCGAAATCGACAAGCAAATTATTGAGAAACTAAATCAGATAAAATCAGAAAAAGGGAAAATAGCCTTAATATCATCGACAATAATAAGCCCGACAACACAGAAAGTTATTGATCGATTTGTAAAGAAATATCCAAGCTGTGAACATATTATTTATGATCCGATTTCGGTTTCGGGATTGTTAGAGGCTAACCACAAATTGTTTGGAGTGCGTACTATTCCTAAGTATTATTTTAATAAAGCAAAACTTATAATTGGAATTAATGCCGATTTTTTAGGAACATGGCTTTCGCCGGTTGAGTATACCAAAGAATATATTACAAATAGAAAAGTTAGCGAAACGAATCGAGATATGTCGCGACATATACAAATAGAAAGTGGCATGTCGCTAACGGGAAGCAATGCAGATAAACGAATCGTTATTAATCCTTCGGACGAACAGAAAATCGTTACAAATCTATACAACTATATTGCTGTTAAATTGAATAAGGAAACAATAGATGTTGCTAGTTGTAATGTTGATATTGCTGAGATTGGAGAAGAGTTACTACAAAATAAACAACAATCGTTACTTGTATGCGGAACAAACAATGTAAAAACACAATTGATTATAAATGGAATAAATCAGCTTTTAGAAAATTACGGGACAACAATTTCATTTAAAAAGAGATTAAGAACCAAACAGGGGAATGATCGTTTGTTCAAACAATTTATTGATAACTTACAATTGTACAAAGCTGTAATTTTTTATGATTGTAATCCGTGTTATAATTCATTATTTGCAGATAAGCTATGTGATAAGATAAAGAATATTGATACAAGTATTTCGTTAGCTTCAGTTCCTGATGAAACTTCGATTTTAACCAAATATGTATGTCCTTCGAATAATTATTTAGAATCATGGGATGATTTTATTCCTCAAACAGGAATTTATAGTTTATCTCAACCTTGTATTTTACCTATATTTAATACCCGACAAGCTCAAAGTTCTTTATTGAAATGGATTAGTTCGTCAGATCAATATTCTGAATTGGTAAAGGAAACTTGCAAAAAAGAAATTTATCCGAAAACAGACAAACTGTTGGTTTTTGAAGACTTTTGGACCTTGTCATTACAAAAAGGAATTGTTGAATTTACAGATAAATTCGTTAACCCAAGGTTTAAGTACGATTTAAGTTCAATAAGTATAGCAGAAACAAAAGAGTTAAAACCTGAATTACAAATCTACGAAAGTGTAAATATTGGTTCGGGAAAATATGCAAACAATCCTTGGCTTCAAGAGTTGCCCGATCCGATAACAAAAGTTACTTGGGATAATTATGCCTCAATATCTCAAAAATTGGCAAAGAAATATGATTTACAAACAGGAGATATAATTCGGATTAATCAATTGATTGAAATTCCTGTTTGGATACAAGCGGGGCAAGCTTCGAATACGATTTCGGTAGCTTTAGGTTATGGTCGTAGAGTGAGTGGAAAATCAGGGAAGAATATAGGAGTTAATATTTATCCTTTGTTAGCACATACACATATATCTATTGAAAAAACATTGCATAATATTTCTTTTGCAACTACCCAACAACATAGCTCAATGGAAGGGCGTGATATTATTCGCGAAACAACATTAAGCCAGTACCAAAAAAAGACTTCGGCTGGTAACGAGCGTCATAAAGAAATAGAAAAACACCACCAATCATTATATAACAAGTACAAATACGAGGGGCATCATTGGGCTATGGCTATTGATTTAAATGCCTGTATCGGATGTAATGCTTGTGTTATTTCATGTAATATAGAAAATAATATTCCGGTAGTTGGTAAAGAAGAAGTGCAAAATGCTCACGAAATGCATTGGTTACGTATTGATCGATATTATAAGGGAAATTCTGACAACCCTAAAGTTGTAAGACAACCTGTAATGTGTCAGCATTGCGACAATGCTCCTTGCGAAAATGTTTGTCCGGTAGGAGCTAGTAATCATAGCTCAGAAGGAATAAATCAGATGGCATATAATAGGTGTATTGGAACCAGATATTGCAACAACAATTGCCCGTATAAAGTACGTCGGTTTAATTGGTTCGATTACAATAATTCAGATGCACTTAGTGGAAATTTGTACGATCCTAATCAAATGACAAACGACTTGCCCAGAATGGTATTAAACCCCGATGTAACAGTTAGAGCTAAAGGTGTTATTGAGAAATGTTCGTTTTGTGTACAACGTATACAAGAAAAGAAACTTCAAGCAAAATTAGAGAATCGAACATTACGTGATGGTGAAATACAAACAGCTTGCGAACAGGTTTGCCCTGCTAATGCAATTGTGTTTGGTGATTTGAATGATAAAAACAGTCGTGTTTATAAATTATTTAAAGAGAAACGTAGATATCATTTACTTGAAGAGTTACATACTTTACCATCAATAGGGTATTTAACTAAGGTTAATAATGTATAATCAAAAAGGAATACAGTGACAGAGATTTCGACTCGTAAAGAACTAATTCAAGGCAATAAACGATTAAGAGATGTAACAAATGACGTTTTCGATCCGATTATTGCAAAACCTAGTAAATATTGGTTTATGGGGATAATGCTCTCGGGCATAGCAGCTTTAATTGGAATAATTGCAATTGTGCTAACAGTATGGAAAGGTATTGGTTTGTGGGGTGTTAATAAAACAATTGGCTGGGGCTGGAGTATAACTAATTTTGTTTGGTGGATAGGAATTGGTCATGCTGGCACATTTATATCGGCTATATTGCTTTTGTTTAGACAAAAATGGCGTACATCAATAAATCGTTCGGCCGAAGCAATGACTATCTTTGCAGTAATATGTGCAGGTTTATTCCCTTTAATTCATATGGGCCGATTATTATTCGGGTTTTTTATTTTTCCGTATCCCAACACTCGTGATGTATGGGTTAACTTTAATTCGCCTTTACTATGGGATGTTTTTGCTATTACTAC
>JAKSCO010000045.1 GCA_022360575.1 Bacteroidales bacterium
GCAATTATGCTGGTGAAAGCGCTGTGCTGCCCGAAGTAGAAATGTTGACTTTAAGTGTAATAACTGTGAAGTGATAATTAGGCCAGAGGCCAGATTTGATAAAACGTAGCGAGACGCTACGCTTAACGGGGAGCTCCGGGATGGTTTCGCTTAAACAATAAAACAAGATCATAATATAAAATTATTTGAGATTAATTGCTGTGAGCAGTAATTATAGTTAATTTTATGACTGAATTTATAACTAAATATTTGAGGTTTAATAAAGAGGTAATTAAAAAACTTTTGCAAAAATCAGAAGATATTTAGTTTAAATTTTTAAGGTAATGGCTTTGACAAAATAAATAATATAGTTTAATCAGCGAATTTTTTTTACCAAATTTTGTTGCAATTCCATACAATAGTAAAAAAATAAATATGCGATATAAACACAATACACATAGCCATAAGTTATCGGCAATTAAAAAAAATAGTTATGAATAGGAATAAAATACATATTAATGAACTTTTTTTTGAGAGGTTTGAAGATCTTATTCGACAAGGTGAAGAACAGTGGAATAAGTTTCAAAAAAATGGAACAGGGTTAATTGAAGATCCTATTGAATTTAGTCAATGGTCAACGAGTTGTTTAAACCTATTAGATAAACTTTCTGTATCCACAAATCGATTTGTAACTCAATTTGAGGAATGGATTCTTCGTAGTATATCAGGACCAATTAATCTTGGAGCAGCTTTAGGTGTGCTTAAATCAGCCAAAGAAGAATATGCATTAGGTTTAGCAATAGAATATCATTTATCAGTTTCAGCAACAGTTTTTAATGGTCTTTTAGATGAAGCAGAATATTTAATTAAAAAAAAATATTTAAGAGCAGCAGCTGTGTTGATAGGTGCTGCTTTAGAAGAAGGATTAAAAAATCGCGCAAAAACAGAAGGAATTGAAATACCGGAAAAAGATAATAGGCTAAATCCTGTTATTATTAAGCTTAAATCGTCAAATAATTCAATATTGACAGCTTTTGAAGCTAAAGAATTGGAAGTTTGTGCAAAAATGCGAAACGATGCAGCACACGGTGGCAATTTTTCATATGAGAAAAAACAAGTAGAAGAACAATTAAGAAAAGTTAGAGAAATATTAGATAAATTACTAAGAACAAGATAAGAAGTAAAAGCCGATAACACGCAATCATAAGCAATGCGGGGGAAGTAGGAAATTGAAACGAAGTACAAAATGATTAATAAAGCAATAAGTTGATATATGATATCACCTTCAGACATAGAATATGAATTGACTAAGAAAATCAAGAAAGGAGAAATATACTTAAAGTACCCTTTTAATTCTTTAGCTGACTGGATAATGAATAATTATGGAGTCAGACCAATTAATATTATTTATGACTTATTACCCCATGATAAAAGACCTCGATTACAAGTTATTTTTGAGAGGATAACAGAGCATGGATTATTTACTTCAAAAAATGGATTGTTCCCTGATAAATTAACTGAAGAACAAATCCTTGAGCATTTTGTGCAATTAACATCTGATTTATTCGACTTTAATACCGATAATATTTTCCTTGTTATAAGTTCATTTGAGAAAGTTGCAAAAGAAGAGGTAAACTCATTAATTCCAATTTCTGATGTAGAATATATAAAAAACAAAGTTGATTTTGAGATATGGGAAATTAAGAAGAATTTTAATTCTGCAACTTTCTTCTTTTACACAGATAAACAGGTTGATAATTATTCAAAAGACGGGATTTCAAAAAGAAAACTTAAGGATTTATACTTTGATTTACTAAAAAAATATGACGAGTTCGATTACTTAAATCGAGATGATTTTGATATTTCCTTTGATAGTAAAGAGAACTTTGATAATAATTTTGAATCCAATTGGTTTTATTACTCAAGAGGATAGGACAATATTAATTAGAGGTGATTTATTCGCTAATGAAAATAAAGAGATAGATTTTAAGTTGGTGAGAATTTAATTTAACAAGTTATGAAAAGAGAAAGTGAGGTTTATAGTCTGAGCGGAGGTTATAGTCCCTTTATTTATAAAAGTAAGACAGGTCTTATATATTGCTTCCCTGTTTCATCAGGTCATGCGGATATGGAATTTGAGTTCGATATTTCAGAACAAGATTTAGACGTATTAAAATCAAGCAATTTTAGATTTAAGGCACTTTATTATATACTTTTCAATGAAGCTCAATCTACTTTTGGAACTGGACATCCTAATCCAAGGAGATATACCGCTGAAGAATTTGAGGATGCTAAAAATAGAGTGCTATATAAATCAGAACAGGACTTAATGGTATTTATCAAAGCATTTTCGAAAGAGAAAAATTTAGCGGAAGATTATTTTCAATATTTCTCTAAAACTGTATTTCAACAAGAATAAAAATAAAGACACGCCAACAATAAATATACGTAATGCGGGGCGATTTACTAAATTTGAGTTTTAGAGCAATTAATAAACATCATAGCAGCTTGCTGAATTTGTGTTTTGAAATGCCAAACACCCCATATTTAAACCGTTACCGGCAATAAACGAATCAGACAAATTTTATATAAATGGGAAAATCAGTATTAGTATTTGTAAGTCATTCCTCTGAGGATAAAAAATCTTTTATAGAGCCTATTGTGGCAGATTTGGAGAGTTGTTATATTAATGTATGGTTTGATAAAAGAAATATTCTTCCTGGAGATAATCTAAGAAAATCGATTTTTAGAGACGGCTTAGACAAGGCAGATATTGCTTTGATTTTTTTTACCGAAAAATCATTGAAATCTTCATGGGTTGACAAAGAAATAAAACATGTTCTAAGAGAAGAATCTAAAAAAGGGAATAACTTTGATTTAAATAAAATAATATCAATTTTTGACTCAAAAGATACATATGAACAGATATCCGAAAGATATCCAGAATTAACTGATGATTTATTGCATTTAATGCCCGTCGATTATTCTAAAATCCAGCTAGGACAATTAGTATCTGCGATTTGGAGTAAATACCTTTCACTACAAGGAGGAGATATTGAAACTCAAAAGCAATTACTTGCGAAAGATAAGGAGCTATTTCAAAAAGATAAGACCATATTATCCTTAGAAAACAAGATTTCGGACTTAAAATCAAAAGACTCCAATAGTTCTTTATATCAAGAGTTTGAAATGATAAAAGAATCAGGCAAACTTGATGATTTCATCAAGGAAATGGACAAATTCATTACAGCTGGAATTGTTGACAAAGGGAAGGTCAAAAACTTGTCAGAGGCAATGGCTTTTGGTTTAGCCGACCTTGCACCGAAGAATGTAAATTACGCTAGACCAACGGATAAAGGTAGAGAATTTATTAAGTGGTTACTATTGAATGAAAAATAAAGCCGATGACACTATGGTATATGCCATAGTGGGTTTGTACGGTTTCGGTCGTGGTCTGCGGCACATCCAATTTATCGTTAGCATTTATTTTCCAAGCGGTTTAGTGCTCTTATTTGTCTTGATAAAAATATGATTAAATTCTCTCACAATTGTGAGAGAATTACTATTTTTGATTTCTCGCACGGCTGTGCGAGAAATATAAACACAGAATTATGAGTGATTTAAGTGAATATAAAAGTTTTTTTAACGAGATAATTGAAGCAATAAATTCTGCAAAATATAAGACCTATAAATCAATTAACAAATTTCATATAGAGCATAATTTTGAAATAGGTAAGATAATAGTTGAGAACCAAAAGAAACATAATTGGGGTAAATCAATAGTAGATACTTTATCGAAAGATATTAATAAAGTAGTAGATGGAGTTAAAGGGTATTCATCTCAGAATTTGTGGAGAATGAGACAGTTCTATTTAGAGTATCGTAATAAACCTCATTTTATTAAGTTAGCTCAAAAGATTCCTTGGGGACAAAATCTCCTCATTATGCATATGATAAAAGATGATAAGGAGAAAGAATACTATTTTAGTACCACAGATAAGATGGGTTGGAGTAGAGCTGTTTTACTTAACCAGATTAAAGGAAATGCATACAAGCATCATGTAACAGATTTAAAGCATAGTAATTTTGATGAAGCTTTACCTGTTCACTTAGCAGAACAGGCTAATGATGCTTTAAAAAGTAAATACAATCTTGATTTCCTAGGAATAACTAAACCAATACTTGAAAGAGAATTGGAGAATAGATTGGTTGAGCAGATAAGGGATTTAATGTTGGAACTTGGGTATGGTTTCAGTTTTATAGGTAATCAGTATAAACTCAAACTTGGTCAAAAAGAATACTTCATTGATTTACTGTTTTATCATAGGTTTCTTAGATGTTTAGTAGCAATAGAACTTAAAACAGTAGAATTTGAACCTGAATTCGCAGGTAAGATGAATTTTTACTTAGAGTTATTAGATAAGAATGAGAAACACATTGATGATAATCCGTCAATAGGTATTATTTTGTGTCCAATGAAAGATAATATTGAAGTTGAATTTGCTCTTAAAATTAATCCAAAGCCTATAGGTGTTTCAAATTATAAATTGACGGATGAGCTTCCAAAATCATTAGAAGGAAAAGTGCCATCGTCAGAAGAATTAAAACAAATGCTAACAAAAGCTATAAGTAATGCGGGCATTAAAGATCATTCAGAAGACGATGCAAGTAACTAAGTCTTATCGTTACTCGAAGTTTTTATACTATCAATCCCGCACATAGCATACTTGCGGCACGTTAGGCCTCATTTAAAAGAACGTCATGCAGAAAAAAGACATAAAAATAATTCAAAGGATAAAGAAGATTGAAAATGGCACTTTTGACGAGGATGACGTAAAGCTGCTTTTAATCGAAATTAGAGAAAAGTTAAAAGGAGAAACATTTCTAAGAGAAGTTTGTCATTTTGTTGCGCATTCAGATAGAGATAAAGGAATTTGTCACAAAAAGGTTGATGTGAGATATGCAAAATTCAAATTCGTTTATGAACATACCAAGAAAGTTCTGACCAAAGAATTCGTAGAACAGAATAAAGACAAGCCAGAAAGATTTTTCACTGATGCAATGTTAAGTTATTGGAATTGCAACAGAAATAAAAGCAAATAATTATCTTAATTGTGCAACTGAAATAATGAAAAAATATGAATTTAAAAAATTACCATGGTACAACTGCATTAGAAATGAAAAAAATGAACTGAAACTAGTTTAACAAAAAGATTAACAAAATCTATGGAAACCATTGTAACTATATCAAACTTTCTGATTCTAGGATTAATAATCATTGCGCCGATATTAATACTTACCATTCTTAAAAGATTAAAAATAAAACGGACTGTAATATTATATTTTATGATTGGTTTGTTTGTCCTTGGAGCTCTAATGTTCCTTTTCGCTTGGTGGAGTCATGAGTCTGATTTGATTTTATTGAAACAATACGGTTACAACATTAACGGAATGCATGAAACTGAATTTTATGGAAATGTATCACCAGAAAATAGAGAGCAAGTAAACAGACTTGTAACAAGCGTAATGGGAATTGGCTGGCCTTTAAAAGCAATGTTTGGATTTGTATTAACTCTTCCGTATTTGATTGTTGTGTGCTTTGGTAAAATATTGATAGAATAATAATAAAGAAAAACAAGGCCTAATATTTTGTATAAATAATGGCAGGCGATGTGGTAAATATCAAAGTTTGTAGCCCGCTTTAAACAATATAGCCGTTTGATTAATTTGTGTTTTGAAATGCCAAGCCCTACACAACTCAAGTATTGAGTGAATTTAACTAGAAAAACATCAAGTAAAATTGAGACAATGAATATAAAAAGATTAAATAAAGTCGATTATAAGAAATTAAATAATTCTGATAATGATTTGGGAGTTAATCAAAACCATGTAATACCAAAAGAACATCAAAATGAGTGATAAAAACGTTTTTTTGCCTTAGTTATTGCCAGAAATTTGCATGGGAAACATGGCTATCTTTTATTTCCTTGTCGTGTCTGAGACAAAAATTATTCATATTTATAAATCCCTCATCTTGAAATTCATTTGGTATAAATCATTTTGTTATTTAAAATTTATTTTTTTTGCGATGTATTTTTACTTCTTTGATTTCTCTGGCAAAATTCTTTTCTATTTGTTTTCGCTCTAAAACACTCTGAGAATAATGCATTTGTTCGCGTTTTAATTTCTGATAACTTTCATATTCGGATTTATCTAAATCTCCGTTGTCAAGGGCATTTAAGACAGCACACCCTTTTTCGCAAGTATGGGTACAATCAGAATATTTACACCGAACAGATAATTTGCTTATACGCTCGAAAGTAATATCTAAAGCTTCTTTTTGATCCATAATGCCAAGTTCGCGCATTCCGGGAGTATCAATAACAATACTATCGTTGGGTAAAATAAATAATTCGCGATGTGTAGTAGTATGTTTTCCTTTCATATTACTTGTGCTTATTGTTGCTGTTTTTATATCGGTTGATTGCAATAAATAATTTACAATTGTTGATTTTCCAACACCTGACGAGCCGACAAAGCAGTAGGTTTTAAAAGCAAGCATCTGCTCATTGAAATATTTTAAGCTATTACTATTATTAATACTTAACATAAAAAGAGGAATGTTTGGGTAGCGTATTCGAATTTGTTTTTCAAAGATTTTTTTCTGTTCGTCAGAAATCAAATCGCATTTAGTAATTGTTATTATGGGTTTAATATTTCCAGCACTACAGATACTAATGTACCTATCTAATCGATTTAAATTAAAATTACGATCGGCAGACATAGTGATGAATGCAAAATTTACATTACAAGCTATTAGTTGACTTTTAGAACCTTTCCCAACTGCCTGACGCTTTAATACAGAAATACGATCGAATAATTCTATAATAATAGCTGTTTTTTTATCCGTAGTGATAATTCGAACCCAATCGCCTACTGCAGGAAAATCTTCGATATCTGTTGCCGAATATCTTAAATTCCCTGTTATTTCAGCTTGAAATGAACTAATTTGATTTTTGACAATATATCGATCTTTATGTACTGCTATTACTCTTGCTAGTTCGGCTATATTTAAATTATTCTTATGAATTAAATCTTTGACTTTTTGGGTTAGTCCTATTGCTGTTAAAGATTTCATCTTTTATAATTTTATAAAATTTAAGAAACAGGAATATTTATTCTAAAATAATTAATTTAAGATAAATTCCTATTTCGTTTATTATTATTGTTTTGAAAATAATATACCATACTTTGCTCAAAAAAGTAATTCGAACAAATTTGGTATGGGAAAGTTTTTGACAAGCTGCTTCTATCTCGAAAACAAAACTTGTCTATTTTACCAGCTGAATTATTGATATGTAGTTTGCGATCTTAGTAATCATAAAAATTTATTCTACTTAAGTAGAACTGAATTTATTTTCTTGAATTAAAAGTTAAACTCCTAAAATTTCAACACAAAAATATATTTATTTCTAGACTCGACACTAGTTATCTGACAGTTTTTTTGCAATGGCTAAGGGAAAAAGAAACGTTTTTATCACTCATTTTGATGTTTTCTTGGTATTAATCCATGGAAAAAAAGAACTTGTACTTTTGATATACTCTCGATATTGAGGTTTTGTTTCATTTAAGTTTCGTTCGAGCAAAGCAACTCCCGATATTTTTACAAGTAAAAATGTCATAACAACTGATCCGATTGTTTGCCAATAATATCCGGCTGCAAGGCAAAATATAGCATAAGACCACCACACCACAGAATCACCAAAATAGTTAGGATGACGAGTATATTTCCAAAGTCCTGTATTTAAGATTTTATCTTTATTTTCTTTTTTCTTTTTAAAAAGCCACAACTGATAATCGCCTCCTGCCTCGAATACAAAACCTACTAACCAAACAAAAATTCCGCAATAATCTAAAGCATTAAGTTTTTCAGGATTAATGTTCAAATTAATTGCCAACAAAGGCAATGAAATAATCATTATTAAAAAGCCTTGTAGTAGAAAGGCCTGAAAATAACTATACCACCAATAACGTTTTATGCCATAATTTTTTCTGAATGTTTGATATCTGAAATCTTCACCTTTCCCTATATTTCGTATGCCTAAATAAATGGACAAACGCACACCCCAAATAGTAACTAATATGAGAACTAATATTTTTCTTAAGTTAAAATCGCCAGACATGAATGCATAAAATAAGTTGACAATAACAAAACTCATTCCCCAAAAAATATCGATGATACTCACATTTTTAATAAAGATGCTCCAAATCCATAATATGGTTACCAAAATCCAAATAAGTAAACATGCAGATAAAAATAAGTTCATTCGAATTAATTATTTAAATAATAACGAAACAGCTATAGCTCCATTTCCGGCATGCATTCCAATTACTGGCGAAATATTAACTATAGCAATTGAATTAATCCCTAAAATGTGTTTTATTTTATTTTCAGTTTCAAGTGCTCCCTCTTTATTATTAGCATGAAGAATAATATAATTCCATATCGTTTTACCCAACTTTATATTCTTTATATGTTTATAAACTTTGTTTAAACTAGCTCTTTGTCCAAATGCATTACTAAATAATTTTGAGTTACCATTATTATCCATCGAAATAATAGGAGTTAATCTTAGCATATTTGCCAGCAAACTTTTAGGCTTAGAAACTCTCCCCCCTCTTACCATATATTTTAGATTTTTAACACTTACAAATATTTTAGATTGAGAAATATCTTTTTCTAAAGATTCAATAATTGTTTCGACCGATAGATTCGCTTCAATATTTTTAGCTGTCTTTAATACAAGTAAACCTAAAGCTCCTGATACATTTTTTGAATCGATAACATGTATGGGTTTATTATACTTTTCAGAAATATGTTTTCCTGCACGTAAGCTATTGGTATAAATGCCACTAAACTTACTAGTTAAATGTATTGCAATTACTGCATCGTAACACAATACTAAACTTGAGTATAGTTTTGTAAAAGTTTGCTCATTTATTTGCGATGTTTGTGGAAACTGATCACATATATCTAATAAATCATAAAACTGATTAGGTTGTATGCTCATCTTGTCTAAATAATGATCTTTCCCAAAGTTTAAGTTTATAGGAACTATATTAATTTGATAATAATCGATCAATTCCTGAGGCAAATCGCAAGACGAATCGGTTACAAGCGCAATATTCCATTTGCGATTTGTTGTCATTTCGAATTGCCTAAGCATGTCATCTACTTTTGGATAAGTAATGTTCCCTAGTTCTTTAAGTTTATGAAAAAGCTCGGCTGGATGGTTTGTATGAACATGAACTCTACATTTTTTAGAAGCTCCAGCAATAACAATCGAATCTCCATTAGCTTGCAAAAGCTCGGATATATGTTTTTTGTCTACAGTTAAGTTTTCGATAATAGCTTCTGTACAAAATCGATTTGTTATTTTTTTATTCAATAACTCTTCTGGATGTATTATTGAAATATCATCTTGAGATTCTTCAGCTAAAATTCGAATATTATTGCTTATTAAAAAATCAATAATTCCTCTTACAAACAAAACAAACCCTTTGGCTCCTGCATCGACAAACCCTGATTTTTGTAGTATTTTTAATTTATTTGTGGTTTTAGCTAATGATTTTTCAAGAATATCTAACGAATCGATAATGATTTTCTTAAAATCATTAACAAAATCTTTTCTGCTGATAAGATAATCGGCCCATTCTTTTATTACTGTAAGCATTGTTCCTTCGACAGGGTTAGCAATAGCATCGTAAATGTAAGGTATCGATTTTTTGATGCTGTCAGCCAATTCAGGAAATGTTATCGTTGGTTTGTTTTGAGTTTCACAATTTAAACCATATAAAAACTGAGCAAAAATAACCCCGGAATTCCCTCTTGCACCCATTAAGGCCGCATCAGCAATATTACTAACCATCACTTTATACGATTTATGTGGTCTGGCATTATCAATAACCGAACGAACTGTTGATGCTAAATTAGTTCCTGTATCTTTATCGTTTACAGGAAAAATATTTACTTTATTAATTTCGATTTGATTTTGTAATATTTGATTTCCTCCTGCAATAAACGCATAATACAGAAATTTTCCATTAATGTATGGTACTTCAATTTTATACATGAAAAATATTAATTAATCCATTTTACTAAATAAAAACCAGAAACACTAACCATAGCAGAAAGTATTGTCCCCCAAATAATATCGATAAAAACTATTGGCAATGGCCAATTTTTAAGAGTTGCCAAGTTAGTCAAATCGTAAGTTGCATATGTAAAAAAACCAAATAAAGCCCCTAACAAAATAGCATAAATAATCGAATCTTTATTGATTGAAGGATAAATGGCAAAAAATGAAATTCCGGCAACATAAATAAAATAAAAAACAAATGCAGCACTCCAATTAACCTTATCTGACAAAAAGTTGCTCAAATGTTTTTGATATAAATCTTTAGCAACAATACCTAACCAAAGCATGTCTATTGCTAAGAAAACTAGGAAAGTGAGTAAGTAGCAAATAATCATATTTTTTATACTCATAACGAAATATTTATTTATGGTGTAAGTTAACAATTTTTATTCAAAGCAATGATATTTTGAAAATATCCAGCATATCAAAAAATAAAACCAAATAGATAAAAGCTGCTATAATCTTTGTATATTTGATTTTTAAAGCAAAAAAATATTTTATGCAAAATAAAATATCGATAAAATATATTTTACTCATTTTCCCTTTTTTGTTTCTTATTGCTTGCGACAAAACTGGAAAGATAAGAGAGGATAAACGAAGACAGACTCACGAAATTGATACATCGACAATTTTAGTCAAATACAGTAATAATTTATTTACACTGCCTTCGCCATATCAAATAACTTATTCAATAAAGAATCAAAGAATAGAGTTTAATAAGAGCTTATTAAACCCTGCTGATAATGTTTCTAATTACGTAACTAATTTTAGGCAAGCATTAAATATTGGTATTTATGGAACTGATTTAGGATACTTAAATATATATAAACAAATACCTGATGTTATATCGTATTTTACTGTAATCAAGAAATTAAGTCGAGAACTGGGTCTAGAAAATACTTTTCAGAAAAAAATTATTGATCGAATTGAGCAAAATATCGATAATCAAGACTCATTATTGAATTTAATTACAAGTACCTATCGACAATTTGACTCTTACTTAAAAAAGAATAATCGAAAAGATATTGGAGTATTAATTTTAACAGGGGGATGGATTGAGAGTACTTATATCTTATCTCAAAGTGCTTTAAGCACTAGCGAAAGACAAGTAATTAATCGATTGGGAGAGCAAAAACATCCACTTAATAGTTTAATTGAAATTTTATCTCCGTTTTACTATAAATCGAAAGAATATACCGAATTAATTGATGCTTTAGTTGATTTAGCATACGAATTTGATGGTATTATATATAATTATACTTATTTAAATTCGAATGTTAAGCCAAATAGAAACCTTACTATTATTAATAGCAAATCGAATGTTGTTATATCAGAATATCATTTAAAAACAATTTCGAATAAAGTATCTTCAATAAGAAATAAAATCATTTATTAATGAAATCTTTTCAAAATACTATACTCTTAATCGTTATAATGCTAATAAGTACAATTGCATTATCTCAATCTGTTTCGAAAAACGAATGCATTAAATTTCTCACCGACGGTTATATTTCGGATGGACAGGAACACATAGCCAAACTCGCCGAAAATAATGTTGCTAAATTTTATTGTACATTTTACGGTGGGAGTTACTACAGAATTATTGCCTGTTCTGATATAAATCAATATCCTTTGAAACTGACAGTATATGATTCGGAAAAGAATCTGTTATTTTGTAATAAAGATTATGATTATACCCCGTATTGGAACTTTATTTTTTCATCGACCGTTGATTGTATTATCGAAATAGAATTTGATGTAGAGAAATGGTTAAAACAAGAAGTAAAACTCTTAATAGGTTTTAAAGAAAAATAATTGTATCTTAGAAACTATCAACATATTAATTGTTAAAGAAAAAAAATGAGTGAGCAAATTTTAAAAGCATTAATGCAATTATTTGCCATTATTGCTCATCCAACAAGTGAAACTAGTAATCGCCGTTCTATAGTTGAGTCCTTTTTAAAACGTCAATTAAATCAAGAAACAGTAAAAACATATCTTGAAATTTTTGATAACTATTATTCTACTCACGAGCAAAAACTCAGCGAAAAAAGCAAGCATAAGAAAAGAACATCATCAAGTTCGGTGCGAGTATTAAAAATTTGCACTCAAATAAACGAAGAATTAACACAACGTCAGAAACATGTTGTATTAGTACAATTACTTGAATTTGTAAAGTCGGGAAATGAAGTTACAGAACAAGAAATGGTGTTTGTAACAACTGTTGCTGATAGTTTTTATATAGAGCAATCAGAATACCAAGAAATAGAAGACTTTGTATTTTTTGGAAGCGATAAGATTCCTGATTCGAAAAGTGTTTTAGTAATTGATAATAATGCAGATTTCAAGCACGAAAACGTTTTTCACATAACAAATCCTTCGTTAAAAGGTCAATTAAGAGTATTAGAAGTTAAGTCGGCCAATATGTATTATGTAAAATATGTTGGTAAAAGCGAACTTTACTTAAACGGACAATTACTCGAACAAGGGAAAATACACGTTTTAAACAACGGAGCTTCGATCAGGAATCCTAAAATAGAACCCATATATTATGGCGATATTATCAGTAGGTATAATGTAGATCGAATAAAATCTAAAATCTTATTCGAAGCCAAAGAAATTGCATACAAATTTAAATCAGGAGCAGTTGGTTTACATCCTATGAGTTTTGCCGAAGAGTCGGGGAAGTTAATAGGAATAATGGGAGCTAGTGGAGCAGGAAAGTCTACTTTATTAAATGTTTTAAACGGAACAACAGCACCTACCTCTGGCGAAATTTTAATTAATAACATAAATATACATACCCAAAAAGAGCAAATAGAAGGATTAATTGGGCATGTTTCGCAAGATGATTTACTTATAGAAGAGCTTACTGTGTATCAAAATTTATATTACAATGCTAAGCTTTGTTTTGATACTTACTCTGAAGAAGAAATCCAGAGGATAGTACTTAATGTATTAGAGAATCTAGGTTTGCTCGAAATTAAAGATATTGAAGTAGGTAGTCCTTTAAATAAAAAAATAAGTGGAGGACAACGAAAACGTTTAAATATAGCTCTTGAGCTGATTCGCGAACCTGCAGTTTTGTTTCTTGACGAACCCACATCGGGGTTGTCATCCAGAGACTCTGAAAATATTCTGGATTTACTTAAAGAATTAACCTTAAAAGGGAAACTTGTTTTTGTTGTTATCCACCAACCATCGTCGGATATATTTAAAATGTTTGACAAACTTTTAATATTAGATAATGGTGGGTATTTAATATATAATGGCGATCCTATAGATTCTATTATATATTTTAAATCGACAATGCAACATGCCAACTGGAGCGAAAGCGAATGTCATTGTTGTGGTAATGTTAATCCCGAGCAAATATTTAATATAATAGAAACAAAGGTTTTAGACGAATACGGGAACTTTACGAGTGATCGTAAAATATCTCCAATAGAGTGGCACGATAATTTTTATAAAGATAAGAAAGAAGAAACTCCAGAAGAATATAAAGATATACCTAAAGAAATTCCTGAGATATCGTTTAAAACTCCCAATAAATTAAAACAGTTTTTGGTATTTGTAAAGAGAGATATTTTATCAAAATTATCAAATACTCAATATTTAATTATAAACTTGTTAGAAGCTCCATTTTTAGCATTTCTACTAGCTTATATCATTAAGTATTTCAACATAAATAATAGCAATGGATATAGTTTAAGTGAGAATAGCAATTTGCCTGTTTTTATTTTTATGTCGGTAATTGTTGGTTTGTTTATTGGTTTAACTGTTAGTGCCGAAGAAATTATTAAAGACAGAAAAATTCTTAAACGCGAAAAGTTTCTAAACCTAAGTTGGTCGAGCTATTTATCATCGAAAATAGCAGTGCAGTTTGCGCTTTCGGCAATACAATCGTTTTTGTTTGTTATTATAGGTAACTCTATAATGGAAATAAGGGGAATGTATTTTGAATATTGGCTTGTTTTGTTTTCGGCTTGGTGTTTTTCTAATATTCTGGGTTTGGTAATATCTGATAGTTTTAAAACCGTTATTACAATTTATATTTTAATTCCGTTTTTAATAATCCCCCAGCTTATATTAAGTGGGATTATTGTAAAATTTGAGAAGTTGAACCCGAATATTTCAAATCCTCGGGATATTCCTTTTTATGGTGAGATTATCACAGCTCGATGGGCTTATGAAGCTTTAGCTGTAAACCAATATAAAGATAACGAATATCAAAAGCAGTTTTATCAGTACAATAAAGCGATGAGTATTTCTGATTTTAAGAAGAATTATTGGATTAGAACACTTAATAATAAAATTGCTTTTGTTGAAAGGAACCTTAACAAGGAAGAAAAGAGAAAAGAGAATATTGAAAACTTGAACCTTATTCGCAATGAAATATCTAAAGAGATAAATACCGAATCGGGGAAATTTGTGAAATTTAAAAATCTTAATAAGCTAACATTAGAGGATATAAACAAAGAAAGTATTCGAGAAGTAAAAAATTACTTAAAAATCTTAAATAAATACTATATCAAGCTATATAATAAGGCCAATGGGTTAAAAGATAAGTCTATATCGAAACTACAAAAGACCAAAGAATCAAGGCAAGGTTTTATGAAATTAAAACGAGAGCAGTATAATGAAAATTTAACTGAGTTGGTTCGGAATTCGAACGAGATAAATCGAATTATCGAATACAAAGGCGAGCTTTTTCAGAAAATAGACCCTATATATCTTGATCCTAAAAATAAGTTTGTGAAGGCTCATTTTTATGCTCCGCGCAAACAAATATTCGGAACTTATTTCGATACTTTTTGGATTAATATATTTGTAATATGGTTTATGTCTATTACTCTATATGTGGTATTATATTTTAGATTACTGAGAAAAACTTTAGACTTTTTTGAAGAAACGAGATTTAGATTGAGAAAATAAAAAGCTATATCAATATTTACAAAGAAAAGAGGCTGTCCAAAAAGCAAAGGACAGCCTCTTTAAAATTTTACGAGTATTCTTTTTGTGCTATACAACGTAAACAGGGCAGATTGTATGGCGATTAACTGTTAAGTAATCAAAGAGTAAACCTATATGAAATTTAAGTAGACTAAGAATTTTGGTATTTACTATACCCGCCTGCCATTACTTTATGCAAAATGTTATTGTTTTTTATTCTTCAGAATTTTATTCTTTTCAATATCAAATTCTTCCTGTGTAATTATTTTTTCGTCTAAAAGTTGTTTTAATTCTTTGAGTTTTTCTAATTTAGTATTCGACGTTTTTATTGTTTCAGCATTTATTTTATTATTGCGAATTGGAGTCATTTCATAAGTATGAGTTGGTTTATACTTCATTGTCCAAAGAAAAGGTACCAAAACAAATACTCCACCAATAATTGCACCTACATCAGCTTGTTCGTTCCTTGAGAAAGAGGTGTTAAAAGTTTCGTATCCTTCTTTTTCTAATCTGACTGTTGTAGTACTTCCTAAAATTTTTGTATCTGTATGAGAATATGGTGTTTTACCAACACTCTCTCCATTTAAATATAATTTTGCTCCACTTGGTTTTGATTGTATCATTGTTGTGCTTGCACAACTTGAAAGTAAAACTGTTACAGCTAAAAATATAGCGACTGTTTTTAGTGTAATTGATTTTTTCATAATTATTTAATTTAGTTAAACTAATTTTTATATAAGATGTCTGTTGTGAATTACACTACAAAATGAGTGCCATATGCAAAGCACATTTCATATTACTTTTGTTCTTAATTATTTATTTATCAAAATTGCAACTAATAGGTTTTTCTTTTTATAAAGGAGAGGTTCTTTATTAAATCTTCGTTTATTAATTTAAAGGTTTTTAAGAAAAATATTATCAAAAAACAAAGTTCTCGATTTTACGATTAAGAGGATTATTGAATTACTGCGTTATTCTATTTCAATTTTTCTTTTATTTGCTTTTCGCTAGGCAAATATTCATGCAAATCTGATGGTAAAACTTACGTTAATTGATATTCTGTAACTTCAACTATATCTCTAACTATTTTCTTCTAAAACTTATCAATCCTCACTTAAGCAATAAATATCCATATCGATATCAGCATCTATTTTTGCTAACATTTTTATTTGCTCCTTTTCAAATGCAAACTCAGGATTGCATCCTGTATTATAATATTGAACGATTATCAATCGCGTAATCTCACTTTTACTACTAATTTCCGTTATCAAAATAACATTATTATAATCTATATAAGGATTTTGTTCTAACTCAATTCCAGTATATTTGACAGGAATATCATGATGAAAACACCATTTTGAAACCAAACCTTCTTCAGAAAATTGTATATCTAAAATTGATCCTACTTTTACGTTTGGC
>JAKSCO010000282.1 GCA_022360575.1 Bacteroidales bacterium
CCTGGTAATTTTTCAACTTTAGCTGTTAGTGTCGAAAAAGCAAGATCAGCGTTCCATTTTAATTCAGAGCTTAAAATGTCAACTAAATGCAATTCCATATCGATACCTTTATTTGAAATTTCGCCAGCATTAGAAATTATTGAAGAAACACCAGTAGCATAAGAAACAGGCATATTCAATAATAAGTCCTTTGTGCGTTTGTGGAAATATTCAACAGTAAACGATATTTTATCAAAAATGCTAATATCTAAACCAACATTCATATTATTACTTTTTTCCCAACCTAAGTTTTTATTTTCTAATTGAGATAAGTATATAGCCGAAAATGGACCGTATATTCCTGATAAATCATATAATCCCAAGTGTTCATAAAAGTGAGTAGGTAAAGTTCCGTTTGTTCCGTACGAGAAACGAACTTTAGCATCTTTTAAAAACGAAATATCAATGAAATCTTCTTCGGTTAATCTCCAACTAGCTGATGCCGACCAGAAAGTACCTTTTCTGTTATCTGCTCCTAATTTCGAAGATTGATCTTGTCTTATACTTGCTGCTAAGTAATATTTGTTAGCAAAGTTGTAATTAACATTACCTAAGAATGATTGTAGGTAGTTTTTAGAAATAGCACTGTAAGCTTGATCTGGCTTCCCGGCTGATAATTCGGTTAGTTTAGCCGAAGAATAATCTTTAGCTACAGCTATAACATTTAAATACTCAAAATCTTGAATTTCGAAACCAGCAAGAGCTGCTAAATTGTGATTTTCTTTAAATGTTTTAGTATAGTTTAAAATATTCGAGCTAGTAAGTGTAATTAAACGATTCTGATTTCTTTGTCCATATCCTTTTACAGATTTTCCGTTGATTGAAGAAGGACTCCAATATTCGAGAGTTTCGTTCCCTACATATTCAGCTGAATTTGTAGTTGTGAATTTTAAAGCATCAGTAAATTTTACAGCACCAGAAGAGTTGATTAAAACTCTATTGCTTTTTGTATTAACAAACTCATCGTTTGTTTCTAATAATTCAACGGCATTTTTTACTTTACTAAAACCAGCTTTTTGATTGTATGTACCATCCTCGTTGTATACGTCTTGTCCTGGTTTAGATGAGAAAATCATAGACAAAGGAGATGTTGTAGCAATTCCTTGTCTCTGACTAGATTGATCTCTTCTACCGTTTTGTATAGTATGAGCAAGTTGAGCTCCTGCAGATACATCTAACCATTTTTTAGGTTTTGAGTTAACATTAATAGTAGAGCTGTATCTTTTAAAGTCAGTATTTAAAACAATACCTTTAATATCTTTATATCCGGCACTAATATAATATTGGTTGTTTTCGCCACCGCCAGATACAGATAACTGGTAATCTTTATCTGTTCCTTGTCCATAAACTTCGTCTCTCCAGTTTGCTCCATTTTGCCTTTTAACCCATATGTTCTCATTAGCAAAGTTTTTAGCAGCAGTTACAGCAGCAGAGTTTTTTTCTGAGAATAAAATACCATTTCTATTATAATGGTAGTTTTCTAAGGCTTTGTGTAAGTAGTCGTAATAAGCAATACCTCCCATGTGTTGGAACGAGTTAGTAGCAATTCCAGAAATACCATAATTGGCTTTGAAATTGAACTTAGCTTCTCCGCTTTTCCCTTTTTTAGTTGTGATAATTACAACTCCATTTGCAGCTCTTGATCCATATAAAGATGCAGCTGCAGCATCTTTCAAAACAGTTGTCGAAGCAATATCATCAGGGTTAATAGAGCTTAAAACGTTAGAAGAAACTCTAGAGTGACCATAACTTCCAGTAACAATAGGCACTCCGTCAACAACGTATAAAGGTGATGTGCTTCCAGTAATAGAACCAATACCTCTAATTTGGATGTCGCCAGAAGAACCAGGAGATCCTGTTGCTGATGAAACTCGAATGCCTGAAATTTTTCCAGCTAAAGCTTTATCTACTGATTCAACTTTAACATTACTAAGTTTTTCTGAACTTACAGCTTGAGCTGCTCCAGTAAAAGAAGCTTTTTTAGCTGTACCATAAGCAACAACCATTACTTCGTCAAGACCAAGAACATCAGTTGTTAATGTTACGTCAATAACTGATCTTCCATTAATTCCTTCTTCTACAGTTTTCATTCCTACTGAAGTAAATATTAAAGCCTCAGCACTTTGGGGTATTAATAATGAATACTTTCCATCCATGTCAGTAGAAACTCCAATAGTCGAATTTCCCTTAACAATAACAGAAACCCCAGGTATGGGTAAACCGTCTTCTGCACTGATTACCGTACCTGTAATCTGCATTTGAGCTGCTGCCTGAAAGCCAACAAACAACAAAAATGCAAGAAAAAAAGTCATTTTTTTCATAGATTAAAATTTTAAGTTCATAAATAGTTTTTCATAAATGATTCGGGGGCGAATGTATGGTAAAAAAAAATTAAAACCAAGAATAATTATTCGAATAATTAATTGCAACGTGTTTCTATAAAACTAATCATGTATCTTAATCGCTTATTATACAGTGGTTATAGCAGAGTATTTAAATTTATTTTTTTCGACTATTTTTTGTAAAATCACGTTATGTTTTCTAGTGAGAATAACGTGCTGTGTAATGTTTTTCTTTTAAAACATATAAGTATAAGGTGTTGTTATTCAATAAATCTAAAGATTTTAGTTGAAATCCGATAGTTTTGTATTGCTTGAAAGTCTAATTTTTAGACTCCATAAAAATAGTTAATTGTAAGTATTTGTAAATGTATGATTTGTTTTAGAATTTATTATTTTATTATAATAATTAGATTTTTTTTACGAAAAGATAACGTCTTAGAGTAATGTCTGAAGGTTGGAGTAATTCTTATTTGAAATTTTATATGTTTAAACCAATTTGTACAATATGTATACAATAAGATAGAATATTGTGCTGTAAATATTGTTTTTTAAATAAAAAATGCCCTAAAGTAATAACTACATTAGGGCATTTTGCCTTTGTAATACAGTTTAGTCTAAATTATATTTACTTCCATTTCAATGTTAATGTCGAACATATCTTTAATGGATTTCTGGATATCTTTGGATAAAGAAAATATTTCTTTCCCACAGGCATTTCCATAGTTAACCAGAACAAGAGCTTGCTTATTGTGTACTCCTGCATCGTTTATTCGTTTGCCTTTCCATCCTGCTTTTTCGATTAACCAACCTGCCGGAATTTTTATCATATCGCTGTCTGTTTTATATGTTGGCATATCAGGATATTTTTCTTTTAATTTTGCAATAGCATCATATTTAACAATAGGGTTTTTGAAAAAACTTCCAGAATTTCCGATTTTTTCAGGATCAGGCAGCTTAGAGTTACGTATATCAATAATTGTTTTACGTATAGTTGTTAGATCTATTTTATCGAAACGACTCATTTCTTTGGCTAAGCTACCATAGTTAAGTTTAAATTGAGGCTGTTTGCTTAGCTTGAAAGTTACATGAGTTATAAGGTGTTTACCTTTAAGGTCTGATTTGAAAATACTATTTCTATATTCAAAGTTACAATCTGAATTTTCAAAACAATGAGTTTTTAGTGATGCTATTTCTAATGTTTCGACATTTGTGATAACATCTTTAACTTCGACGCCATAAGCTCCGATATTTTGTATCGGACATGTTCCGACATTTCCAGGTATTAATGATAAATTCTCGATTCCTCCCCAGTTGTTTTTTACACAATATTCAACAAAATTATCCCAATCTTCGCCAGCTCCCACACGTACTTCTATTTCGTGGTTTGTTTCGTTAATAACCTCAATGCCTTTGATTAATAAACGAAGGATGTAGCCCTCGAAATTCTTTGTAAATAAAATATTACTTCCTCCACTTAAAGGGAGTAACGGAATTTGTTGTTTTTGGTATATCTTTATAAAATCAATAATATCTTGTACTGAGGAGCATTCAACAAAAAAACGAGACTTTACATCAATACCGAATGTATTGTATTTTTTTAGTGATATATTTTCTTTTATTTTTAACATATTAGATATTTTAAGGCTCAAAGATAAGGATAGAAAAAATTAAAATTTAAAAATAAATAAAATCAGTGGAATCTAAACGAATTTTTTTAGCAGTAACAAATGATTTAATAACTGA
>JAKSCO010000269.1 GCA_022360575.1 Bacteroidales bacterium
CTCGAATGCTGATAAAATAATAACCCTTTAATACCTTAAAAATGCTTCGTAACTATCTAACAACTGCTATTAGATCTTTCTTAAAAAACAAAACAACATTTCTTGTAAACCTTATAGGACTTTCATTAGCTGCAGCTACATGTATTGTAATTATAACTTATATTCTAGGCGAACTAAAATATGACAAGTTCCACAAAAACTATGATCTTATATATCGCTTAACAGGCCAACTAAACGAATCAAAAGAAGAGTTTGTTTATCATCCGGCTAAATACTATGAATATCTTATTAAAGAGTTTCCCGAAATAAAAAATGTATGCCGCATTTATTCTTGGAAGAATTGTGCTATAAAGAAAGAATATCAGGTATTTTATAAAAACAATGTATTACTTGCCGATAGTTCATTTCTCAATTTGTTCAGTTTTAAATTAATTAATGGAAACCCCGAGGATATATTATCAAATCCTAACCAACTAATTATTTCTAAAAATGCTGCACAAAAATTATTCGGATCAGACAACCCTATTAATAAGCAACTCACTTTTGACAACAAACATATATTTACAATTAAAGGTGTTTTCGACGATTTACCCGAACATTCAAGCATTAATTTCGATTATCTTGGATCAATATCATCTCTTCAAAATATTGAAAATGAAATTCTCCAAAATTGGAATTATTCCTATGCATACTATTTTATTTTACTAAATAAGAACAGTAATCCTAAAACAACAGAACAAAAATTCCCTCAATTTATTCGAAAACATCGAGGCGAACATGTAGCTTCTGTTATGAATTTTAAACTCAGCAGATTTAAAAAAGCACACCTATGGTCTAGTCATATCAAAAAAGATATTCTGAAAAAAGGAAATATTATAAATGTATATGGATTTTCCATTATAGCTATACTTATTATTGCCTTAGCTTGCTTTAACTTTATTAATCTATCATTATCTAGTTATATAAACAGAAACAGAGAGATAGGTTTAAGAAAGACTCTCGGAGCACAAAGAATCAATATTATGATTCAATTCCACTTAGAGACTTTCCTAGTAGCATTAATTGCTGCGATAATATCAATTATTCTAGTAAAATTCGGGATAGATTATTTTAATCAAATAACACAATTAGAAATTAAATTCTCGTGGATAAACAGTATAATCTATCTCTCCATAATTGTTATATTATTAACCTTCGGGTCTGGGTTTTATCCGTCCTATACATTATCAAAACATCCCATAACAAGTTTAAATAAACAAAGAGATAACTCATCCAAACACTTCAACTACTTCTTAAGTCAAATCCCTATTATTCTTCAATTTACTATAGCCATATCTCTTATTATTAGTACTGTTTTAGTTTTAAAACAAATAGAGTATATGGATAAAAAAGAGTTAGGATTTAACCATAAAGAACTTATACACATAAAAAACCCAACTGATAAAAACATGGTCAGCCGATACAATATCATATCCGAAAAGGCATCTAACGACCCAAGAATAAAAGGAGTATCAGGGAGCTACAATGTACCTCCCAATGGTTATAGCATGAGTCTAAAATTCTTCTTACAAAATCAAAATGCCGAAGATGCTATTCAGTTAGGATATGTATTAGTCGAACAAGGTTTTTTATCTTTAATCGAAGCCAATTTCATTACAGGACGAAATTTTAAATCAGGTATATCATCCGACTCTTCGGCTGTAATAATTACTAAATCGGCTTTAAATACATTCAAAACAAGCAGTAGCAACATTTTAACCAATGGTATAAATCAAGTAACCAAAAAAGGATACGAGCACCTTTCGGTAATTGGAATAATCGACGACATTCATTTTTCATCACTAAGACACTCTGTCGAACCTATGATTTTTAAATTATCCGAATGGGGAAAATCAAACATTATTATAAAAACTGAAAAAGGAAACTTTAATAAGGTCGTAGCCAAACTAAAAAAACAATGGACCGATATTACAATCGACTGGCCTTTTAATTACACATCTATAACCGACAACATAAACTCTCTTTATCAAACAGACAAAAATTTAGGATATGTTCTTAATTTTTTTGTGTTTATAGCCATTCTTATTTCCTTATTAGGAATAATTGCTTTTTCATCGTTTTTAGCCTCTAGAAGAAAAAAAGAAATTGGTATCCGGAAAGTCATTGGCGCCTCAAAACGCGATATTTTATTCTTATTATCCAATAAATTTATTCGTTGGATAATTCTTTCTTTCATTATCGCTAGCCCTATTGTATATTTCATAATACAGAGATGGCTTAACAATTTCTATTATCGCATAAATATTGAAATTCTTGTGTTTATTTTTTCCGGGCTAATTGTATTATGCGTAGGGATTATTGTTGTGTTTATCGCTTCTTATAAATACGCAAGTATAAACCCAACTAAAACAATTAAAGATTTTACATAAAAAAGTTTTTAAACAAACAATGCCAAATAGTTTTCAAGATGAGAAATTTATAAAAATGAATGATTTTTGTTTTAGGCGCGACGAAAAAGCAAAAGATAGTCTAGTTACCTTGCAGCTTTTTTGGTAATGGATAAGGCAAAAAGAAACGTTTTTATCACTCATTTTGATGTTCTTTTGGTATTTTCTTTTTCTATAGAAATACGATCTTTACCTCAATAAAAAGTCTGTTTACCATAAAAATAACATTATCGAAGGCTAGGTGAACCTTGCCTACCGCAGAAAAAAACTTCACAAACACTTTCTAAACTCTACTTACCATAAGTAAAACCCTATTTACTCAAAAAA
>JAKSCO010000355.1 GCA_022360575.1 Bacteroidales bacterium
AGTAATATGTGCAGGTTTATTCCCTTTAATTCATATGGGCCGATTATTATTCGGGTTTTTTATTTTTCCGTATCCCAACACTCGTGATGTATGGGTTAACTTTAATTCGCCTTTACTATGGGATGTTTTTGCTATTACTACTTATTTTTTAGTGTCCTTACTTTTTTGGTATATAGGTTTAATTCCTGACTTGGGGACTGTAAGAGATAGAATGAAAACCAAATTTAAAAAAGCATTTTATAGTTTTTTGAGTTTCGGATGGACTGGTTCGGCAAAGCATTGGCAACGTTTCGAAGTTGTTAGTTTTACTTTAGCAGGATTAGCAGCTCCATTAGTTTTATCGGTACACACCATTGTAAGTTTTGATTTTGCTACATCTGTAATTCCGGGTTGGCATACAACAATATTTCCTCCTTACTTTGTTTCAGGAGCAATATTTTCGGGTTTTGCAATGGTTTTAACTCTTATGATTATTGCACGAAAAACAATGAATCTGAAAGATTACATTACAGTAAGCCATATAGAACTAATGAATAAAATTATTATTCTAACAGGTTCGATTGTTGGTATTGCTTATTTAACCGAATTATTTATGGCTTGGTATTCGGGGGTTGAGTACGAGTTGTTTGCTTTTATAAATAGAGCTACAGGTCCTTATTGGTGGGCATATTGGTTAATGATGACATGTAATGTTATATCTCCTCAATTGTTCTGGTTTAGAAAATTACGTCGCAATATAGGTTTTACTTTTTTTATGTCGATTGTTATTAATGTTGGGATGTGGTTCGAGCGTTTTGTTATTATCGTAACTTCTTTACATCGCGACTATTTACCTTCGAGTTGGGAAATGTATAAGCCTACTCTTGTTGAGGTACTTATTTTTGTTGGAACTCTTGGGATATTTTTTTCACTGTTTTTATTATTTGTTCGTTTGTTTCCGGTAATTGCTATGGCCGAGGTTAAAACAACAATAAAAAATAAATAGAAATTATGAGAGAGGTTTTAGGATATTATACAAAAGAAACGGATTTATTAGAGGGAGTAAAAACTCTAGTTAATGAAAAAATAACAGTTAAGGATGTATTCTCTCCTTATCCTGTTCATGGCTTAGATAAAGCAATGAAACTAAAACGTTCGAGATTGCCTCGAGTAGCATTTATTTTCGGGGCATTAGGAGCTTTATTGGGATTTCTTTTTCAGGCTTGGGTATTTACTAAGTCTTATCCTATTAATATTGGAGGAAAACCATTTATGGCTATCCCTTCGTTTATCCCGGTAACATTTGAGTGTACTATATTATTTGCAGCTATTGCTATTGTTCTTGCTTACTTATTAAAATCACATTTAGGAGCTGGTGCTGACAATAAAATCTACGACCAACGTGCTACCGACGATCATTTTGTTATTGTTCTTGATGTTTCGGATAAAAACAATAAAGAAAGTGAAGAAATAACAACCAAACTAAAGGCTACAGGAGCTAAAAGCGTTGAAACAAAACTTTTGTAAATGGTCTGGTCTGCTATAGTTAGCAAAATACAAACAATTACATTTTGATAAAAAAATTCGGACAAGGCAAAAATCTTAACTCAATGGATGGTATAAATACTAGATTTATATTTTTAAAAAAGCAGAGAAGACTTTTTATAGCTTTAATCGCAATAGGAGTTATAAGTTTAATAATCGGAGTTTTACTTTATAGTAAAAAGTATGTGTGGTCTGCATTACTTTTAAATTCGGTAAATTATTTAACAATAGCTCTTGGAGCTACTTTTTTGGTTGCTGTACATATCATCTCTCGATCGGGATGGCATGTTGTGTTCGAGCGGATAATACAAGCCGTAAGTATGTATTTGCCTTTTTCGGTTGTGTTTATGCTTATTCTATTTTTTGGACTAAACAATATTTTTGAGTGGACACACGAAATTCATCACGATCCGGTTGTTGCCAAAAAAGCCGCTTATCTTAATGTCCCTTTTTTTATACTTCGATCGATTTTTTTATTTGTAGTATGGATTGTTTTTGCCTTAGCATTAAGACATTTTTCGCGCAAAAGCGATTTTACACCAAGTAAAAAATTATTAATTCGGAGTAGAGTTTATGCAGCATTATTTGTCGTATTTTTTGCTTTAAGTATTGTTGTTTTTGCCTGGGACTGGCTTATGTCAATTGAAGCCCATTGGTTTAGCACTTTATTTGGATGGTATGTTTTAGCTGGGATATTGGTTAAGAGTTTTGCTGTAATTATAATATTATTAGCAATATTACGCTACTTAGGATATTTCGAATTTGTAAGTATAGAGCATATACACGACCTTGCCCGATATTTATTTTCTTTCTCGATATTTTGGGTTTACTTATGGTTTTCGCAGTTTATGCTAATTTGGTATGCTAATATTCCTGAGGAAACTTTTTATTTTATAAACAGAATAGAAAACTACCCCATATTATTTTTCTTAAATATTGGATGTAACTTTTTAATTCCGTTTTTGGTTTTAATTGCTCGTAAATCGCGAAGAACATTATGGCTTGTTGTAGTTGTTGCAATTATTGTTTTTATTGGACAGTGGATAGATCAATATCTAATGATTTTTCCGGGGATAATAAAAACAGCTAATATTACCTGGTTTGATATTGGTTTGAGTATAGGTTTTGCAGGAATATTTTTGCTGGTTATTTTCGTTAGTTTAAGTCGATTTGAGTTAATACCGAAAAATCATCCATATCTACAAGAGAGCTTACATTTCGAAACCAATCACACATAAATATGATACTCAATAATTTTAAACCTACAAGCAAATTTTTAATGAAATTTATGACTGTATTTTTTGTTGGAGTATTCTTTCTAAGCTCATGCGACAAACGAAGTACCGAGCGAGGTTTTAGTTATTTACCCGATATGGAAAAATCACAAGCCTATGATACTTACAGCGAAAATCCTAACTTTAAAAATAAAGCAACTATTCGATTACCTCTAGAAGGGACTATTCCGCGCGACATAGTACCATATACTTTATTAAAAACCGACCATGATTTAATGTTTGCTGGAGAAAAATATAAGAATCCATATAAAGGGAATAAGGCAAATATGCTCAAGGGCGAATTGCAATACAATCGTTTTTGTTCCCATTGTCATGGGATAAAAGGAGACGGTAAAGGATTTTTATATACTAGTGGCAAATATGCTGTTCCGCCAGCTAACTTACTCGATAAAAAAACAATTTCGCGTCCCGATGGAGAAATCTATCACATAATAAATGTGGGTATAAATATAATGGGGGCGCATGCCTCGCAAATATCACAATCTGATAGGTGGAAGATAATCGTATATATTAGAGATAATTTACAGAAATAGAGTGCTTTTTTATAAAAGCTAACAAATATATAAATACCCTTAGAGTAATTTTAATAATCCAGACTTTTTCGTTGAATATCGGGCAATTGAGAATAATTTGTCAATTGCTCTTGTTTTTATTCGGGCCGTTGTCATTTGTCAACAGCTCGCCGCAGCCCTTGCTAAAGCCATTTTCGTTTGTCAACGACCTGGTTTTTTATATACCCATTGTCAATTGAAAAAAACAATTCAGACTCAAATTGTTGTAAATCGAAAACTAGTATAATAATTTAATTATTCAAGTCAGCTTTAGAAGCGACTCCCAAAACAATATATCTCTTTTTTTTAGGGATTAAGAATCTGATCATTGAATCAATTTTTCCTAATATTCTTCTTTGCAATTCTGTTCTTCCAAATGCTCCTAAAAAACCTACCGTTTGAAATTTGACATTCTCAAACGATTTGAATAAAGGGCTTATTTCATCATATTTTAAATAATTCCACCTATTTCCCCATTTTATGAATTTCTTCCGAAAAAAACGATGAATTGATGAAGCTTCAAGGTTCTCAGCAAATAATAATTTTCCTGATGGTTTAAGAGCCTTATATATTTCATCGATTGTTTCTTGTTTTAAATTAGCATTTTCTGAACTGATCCCGCCTAATATTGAT
The DNA here is from genome assembly GCA_022360575.1 of Bacteroidales bacterium. Lineage (GTDB taxonomy): Bacteria > Bacteroidota > Bacteroidia > Bacteroidales > UBA12077 > UBA12077. The sequence goes on from JAKSCO010000355.1 coordinate 4,004, forward strand.
TTAAATACTATTATGTCAAAACAAGCTTCATAAGGAATATTCGTTGCGTCAATTGCCTGATATTGGATTTTATCGTGTTGCAAGTGTTTTAAATGCAGTTTAGAAGCATTTTCTTTAGGAGAAACAATATCAGAACAAATAACTTCATTGCCTTTTATCGCTAACCATAAAGATAAACCTCCATTTCTAGCTCCAAGCTCAAGGCAATTATTTTGATTAGACTCTAAATCTGTATTTTCTGACCAAAAAGGAATTGCCTTTGACCAATTGACAACATCCCATTCAATAAAATTGGTTACTTGTGTATTCATATGTGTAGGTTGAGGTTTTTTAGGGGTTTTATCTAAAATTATTCTAATTATACGTAGTAAAAACTGCAAATTCTTAAAAACACAGCATAAACATACATTATAAAATAGACATCTCCTATTTTTTGCTACATAATTATAATTTAGGATATAAAAATATCGGGGATTAAATTCTAAAAATGTATAGAATGGTTTTTGGGGTTTTATCGATCTTTTATATTAAACTTAATCTAAGTATAAAAAGGTAAATTATTTATAAAGACGATATAAGGATAATAAAAGCTAATCTATTATTAGATAGAATTACTATAATGATTTATAAAAAACAGCTTACTATAATTTTAATAAATCAATAATAGAGTCTGCTTTTATATTTTTTCCATTTATTTTATGCTTTGCCAACTTATAGGTTGCTTCGCGATTTTGTAGTAATTCTTTTGCTTTAATTGTTAGTTCTTCTCTATTTTTGCCCCACAACAAAGGTCTGTCTTCTTTCGAGTTCATTAATCGATCAACCAGAGTATCTACATCTAACTCTAAGTAAACTGTTTCTCCCGAAGAATTCATTAAATCCATATTATCAAAGAAAATAGGAGTTCCTCCTCCTGTAGATATTACTGCCGATTTGTTTTTTTGTATTACTTCGGCAAGCGCCTCTTTTTCTTTTGTTCGGAAAGTCTGTTCGCCTTCGCCACAAATAATAGTGCGGATCGTTTTATTGTATTTTTCTTCGATTATCCGATCTAGATCAACAAAGGGTAATTCTAACTTATTTGCTAGTTTTTTGCCCACTGTAGTTTTTCCACTTGCCATAAATCCTATCAAAAAAATTCTCATTTGTTTTAGATTTTTAGTTGTTAACAATGAATAAACAAATATGTTTCTTCAATTCCAGAAAATCCCATGAGTTTTTAGTTTGATATTTTAAACTCATGGTTGTTAAGTTTTCAGTGTCTAATTGTCTGTTTTTTTACTTTTGCCCGTTTTCGAATAAACTCATTTGTGAGTTATCAACATTTTCATTCGATTCGGGATTTTCTTCTTCTTTTTTAATTAAAGGTTCTAATTCTTTAACAATTTTTACTTCGTAATTAGACAATCGTTTTCCTCTGGCTTTCCAACTTTTTACTCCAATAAAATCGGCTACTTCAATAATTTCATTATTACGTCCTTCGTGTTTCCCTCCAAAAGTAACCTCTAGTCTTGGATAATCCACTTCGGTTAGTCGTATTAACCTCGATTTTTCGTTTTCTCCTATAAAACAAGAAAGCTTGTCAGTTGGTTCAAGAGTAAAGCGTTTTACATAATAATATTCTAAGTCGGCATCGTAGTAAACAGCAGATAATACTTTTGTAGGTTTGTATTTTTCTATAATCAATATATCATCTTCAAAATGATTCATTAAATCGAAAGAACACATTCTGAATTTTCCTGATTTTGTAATAACTAAAATTTTATCATCACCATGAAATTCGCCTAAGAAATTTCCTCTGCCATCGGCATTTAATCGTAATACCTCTTCTTCAAACCAAATTTTGCGTCCTCCAAGGGTCGAAATCCCTTCGTCTTTTAAAACGATTTTATGAACAGCATATTTGGTTAACACATTCCCCATTGATTGGCGTCCTTTGATCGCTAAGTCGCTAAAATTAAATTCGAATATAGGTTTCTTAAGTCGTGGCCGAGGGCGCAGATATACTTTAATAGTTTCGGCTTCGCCATTCGAATTTACAGTCATATACAATACTTTCGACCCTTTAGTTCCTTTGGTGATATTATATTCTTTATCGCGAGTAATTCCTTTTATAGCACAACGTTTTACCATTATGGTTCCGTTTAATCCATCGCGATAAATTACATTATAAATTGTTCGAGTATCGTTTCGTTTAAACACTGCAACGTGAAGGATATTTTTTCCTACAAAAACTTTGTCGGATATTTTGGTAATAATATATTTCCCATCGCTTAAGAAAACAATTACTTCGTCAATATCGGAGCAATCGCTAACAAATTCTTCTTTCTTAAGAGATGTACCAATAAATCCTTCTTGGCGGTTTACATATAATTTAGCATTGGCAACAACTACTTGAGTTGCTTCGATCGAATCCAAATTTCGTATTTCTGTTTTTCGATCTCGACCTTTGCCGTGTTTTTTCTTTATTTGTTTATAATAATTTATTGAGTAATCAATAATATTATCTAAGTGATTTTGAACTTCGCTAATTTCAGTTTCTAATCCTTTTATATATTCATCAGCTTTTTTAACATCAAACTTAGTTATTCGTTTGATTTTAATTTCTGTAAGCTTTATTATATCATCTTGAGTAACTTCTCGTAACAGATTCTTTTTAAAAGGTTCTAACCCTTTATCTATTGTTTCTATTACCGACTCCCATGTTTCGCATTCTTCAATATCGTGATATATTCTATTTTCGATAAATATTTTCTCAAGAGACGACAAATGCCATGCTTCTTGTAGTTCGCGTTTCCTTATTTCTAATTCTTTGGTAAGCAAGGCAACAGTATTATCAACCGAGCTTTTAAGTATTTCGCTAACACCAATAAATACAGGTTTTGAGTTGTGTATTATACACGAATTTGGTGATATTGATATTTCGCAATCAGTAAATGCGTATAAAGCATCAATTGTTTGATCTGGCGATGTATTTGTTGGGAGGTGAATTAAGATTTCAACTTCGGCAGCTGTATTGTCGTCAATTTTTTTAATCTTAATCTTTCCTTTGTCATTTGCTTTTAAAATAGAATCGATAATACTCTGAGTTGTTTTCCCGAAAGGAAGCTCAGTTATACATAAAGTTCGTTTATCTATTTTTTCGATTTTAGCTCTAACCTTTATCGATCCTCCTCTTAGTCCATCGTTATATTTTCCAAAATCGGCAGTTCCTCCTGTCGGGAAATCAGGATATAGTTCAAAATTATTTCCTTTCAGATACAGAATTGAGGCATCTATTAGTTCGTTAAAATTATGAGGTAATATTTTTGATGCCAAACCAACAGCAATACCTTCAACTCCCTGAGCTAATAGTAGAGGGAATTTTACAGGCAAAGTAACAGGTTCGTCATTTCTGCCGTCGTATGATTTTTTCCACTCGGTAGTTTTAGGATTAAATACTACATCAAGAGCAAATTTCGATAATCGAGCTTCGATATAACGAGGAGCCGCAGAACCGTCGCCAGTAAAAATATTTCCCCAGTTTCCCTGAGTGTCTACCAGTAAATCTTTTTGTCCTAACTGAACTAGAGCATCACCAATAGAAGCGTCGCCATGTGGATGATATTGCATAGTGTAACCTATAACATTTGCTACTTTGTTATAACGACCATCATCAAGTCGTTTCATAGCATGCAAAATTCGGCGCTGAACAGGTTTTAAACCATCAAGTAAATGAGGTACTGCTCGTTCTAAAATTACATAAGATGCGTAATCCAGAAACCAATCTTTATACATCCCTGAAAGATGTATAATCTTGTGCATTTCATCACTTTGTTTTGGTTGTTCCATTGGATTGTCTGTGGCTATTTCGTCGTTATTTTTTTCTTCTGTATTATCTAAATTCTCTGTACTCATTCTTACTCGTAAATTTTCTCGTTTGCTATTGCAGTAAAATTAATCTACCGCTTCAATTTTCAAATTTTCTACAATAAACTCCTGACGTTGGGGTGTGTTTTTCCCCATGTAAAAAGTTAACAAATCTTTTACGGAATCATCTTGTTTTAAACGAACAGGATCTAAACGGATTTCGCTTCCGATAAAATGCTTGAATTCGTCAGGCGAGATTTCTCCTAAACCTTTAAATCGGGTAATTTCGGGGTTATTTTTTAATTTGCTTATTGCGCTTTCTTTTTCTTCGTCGCTATAACAGTAAATCGTTTCTTTCTTATTTCGAACCCTAAACAGAGGTGTTTGTAAAATATACAAATGTCTGTTTCTGATTAAATCGGGGAAAAACTGTAAAAAGAAAGTTATTAACAATAATCGTATATGCATTCCGTCTACATCGGCATCGGTAGCTATAATTACATTTTTATATCTTAAATTTTCTATTCCGTCTTCGATATTTAAAGCAGCCTGTAATAAATTAAACTCTTCGTTTTCGTATACAATTTTTTTAGTTAAACCAAAAGTGTTTAAAGGCTTACCTTTTAAACTAAAAACGGCTTGTGTATTAACATCGCGAGATTTAGTAATTGATCCACTAGCCGAATCTCCCTCGGTAATAAAGATCATTGTATCTTCTTTTTTCTCGTTTTTTGAGTTATAGTGGACTCTGCAATCGCGAAGTTTCCTGTTGTGTAGGCTTGCCTTTTTAGCTCTTTGTTTGGCCAGTTTTTTTATGCCCGAGATTGCTTTTCGCTCTTTCTCAGATTCAATTATTTTTTTGTGTAAATTTTCGGCTGTTTCGCTATTGCGATGTAAGTAATTGTCGAGTTCTGTTTTTAGGAAATCGGCAATAAAATTTCGAATAGAAACTCCATTAGGAGCTATGTTTTTTGATCCTAATTTAGTTTTGGTTTGCGATTCGAAAACAGGTTCTTCTACTTTTATGCTAATTGCAGCAACAATGGATGTTCTTATATCCGAAGGATCGAAATCTTTTTTATAAAAATCACGAATTGTTTTAACATATGCTTCGCGAAAAGCTGTTAAATGAGTTCCGCCTTGGGTTGTGTGTTGTCCGTTAACAAAACTATAGTATTCTTCGCCATACTGACTACCATGAGTAATTGCAATTTCTAGATCATCGCCTTTAAGATGAATTATAGGATAAATCCCTTCGGAACCCATGTTTTGCTCTAACAAATCACGAAGCCCGTTTTTAGAAAAATACTTCTCGTTATTAAGTTTTATAATTAAGCCCGAATTAAGGTATACATAATTCTTTATTAGACTAACAACATACTCTTCGATATAATGATAATCGTTAAAAATATCTTTATCAGGAATGAATGTAGTTTGAGTTCCGTTTTTTTCTGAGGTTTTTTCAATGTCGTTTTCGCTAACAACATTTCCATATTCGAACTCGATACGTTTTACCTCACCTTCGCGAAAAGCTTCGATGACAAACGAAGAAGATAATGCATTTACAGCTTTTATACCAACACCATTAAGACCTACAGATTTTTTAAAAGCTTTTGAATCGTATTTTGCTCCGGTATTCATTTTCGAAGCAACATCTTTTAATTTTCCTAATGGAATTCCTCGACCATAATCACGTACACGAACATAGTTATCTGTCATTTCTATATCAATGTGCTTTCCGAAGCCCATCATATATTCATCGATAGAGTTATCCATTACTTCCTTTAGCAAAACATAAATTCCGTCGTCGGGAGATGAGCCATCACCAAGCTTCCCTATGTACATACCTGGACGTTTCCTTATGTGTTCTTTCCAGTCTAAAGTTCGTATGCTATCTTCTGTATAAATTGCTGTCATTCCACTTAATTTTTCGTAAATATACTTAAAAGTAGAGTCTCCCAATAATTTTGTTTATCAACAAGTCGGTGAAACACGTTGTAATAAATCAATTCGATATGCAAATTAAATAAAATTCAATTATTAACATCTAATGCAAAATACTGAAAAATCAGTTATCAAATAATCCCATTTGCTCCATTAAGATAGAAGCATTCATATTTTTGGTCACTCCAGATTTTAATTTATAATCAAAAATTATATTTTGTTTATCTATTTCAACCTCAAAACACTTATTTGTAATATTTTGAGGATACCTATCTTTAATTTTGCACAAAGTTAAATCATGTGTTGCAATAATTCCGGTTGCTTGTAATTTAATTAAGTGCTCAACAAATTTCCACGATCCTTTGGCCTTATCAACAGAGTTGGTTCCCTTTAAGATTTCGTCAAGCAAAACAAGGGTAGGTTCGCCTTGATTTAATTTGTTAATTATATTTTTTAATCGTTTTAATTCGGCATAAAAATACGATTCATTTTCATTTAATGAATCGGCAGTACGCATTCCCGAAAACAGGTTAACAATCTTAAAGCAGTATTTTTTAGCACAAACAGGCATTCCGTTTAATGCTAAAATTAAATTAACTCCAATTGTTCTTAAAAAGGTACTTTTACCAGCCATATTAGCTCCTGTAATAATATCTATTTTCCCCAATTCGTTTATTGTAAAATCATTATTTACTCTTTTTTTGCTACTAATAAGAGGATGCCCTAATTCTTTAGCCTCCATTACACAATTATCTGAAATTTCGGGGTAAATATATCCCGGATTATTGTATGCAAAGTTCGACACACTACAATACATATCAAATTGTGCTATTACTTTTACCCATTTCTTTACGTTGTACCCATATTTTTGTTTCCATCTCTCAAGCCGTATTACCGAATACATATCCCACATCAGGGTAGCATTTAAAATTACTCCTAAAAATATATTTAGTCGCGAATCAAAAGCATCAATAATTTTAATTAGCTTACGAAAAGCCTCTTGTGCATTGTAATTTTCGGTGTGTAACTCTGTTTTTAGATCAATAAATAATTTTGAGTTAAAGGTTTCTTGATCTATAAGTTTTATCAAACTCGAATAGTTTTTTAAGATCCCTATTCGTTTCGAAATCATATTTTGTTCAAGATTTGTTCTTCGTAAAAATATGCTAGCTATAAACAATTGTATTATTGCCAAAGATGTAAATGCCGAATAGTGAACAGTTCCTGAGATAAATAGAATAAACGAAAGGATTGTTACTGTAGGTAGAGCTACAACTAAAAACCTAAATATTTTTTTAGTAATAAAATAACTTGCTTTGTCAAGCCATTTGTTGATAAATAGACTATCATCGCTTGTTATTTTGTAGTTATGTCCTGTTGCCAAATAATTTTGTCGCCAATCAAGTTTTTCCGACAACTCTGAAATCCCTTGTTGTTTCTCTAAAATTTCGTTTCGATCTGTATTGATTTTGGTAAAACTCGAAGCCAATAAATCACTCCCTACCTGGGTTACAGTACGATTTATATATTGAAATATAGAACCCTTACCAAATAAATCTAAGTCATACGAAAATTCATGTTCGCGATCGATGTATTGATTTCCATCGTAAAAAACAGAGTATTGATTTTTTAAACTATTTTTTTCGTTGGTATTTATTTCTATCAGATTTTGGTAATGTTTAAGTATAGACGTTTGTCGTATATAGCGAATAACTAAGCCAATAAATATAATTAAAGATAAAAATATCAAGCCTAATAAAACTAAACTAAATTGCTTAACCGAATAAACAAAAGAGATTATAAATAGTATAAAAAATACAAATCGAGAAATACTAATTAAAACCAAATGCTTTTTTAGTTTTTCTTTTTTTAGCTCAAATGTATTTATTCTCTGTTGATAAAGATCTGTAAGCTTTTCTAGGTTTGTCATATTAAAAAAATTATTATTGGCTTGTATTACATAATTCGTTGTTTATAAGTCCTCTTATATTCCGAGTTAGTTCTTTTATCTCCATATCTTTAAACTCAGAATAAGGTATTTCATCTAAAATTTTTATCGTTGCTTTATGTTTCCCTTTAAACAATCCATTTGGGTAAACAAGTTGTTGTCCTGTTCCTTGTATTATAATAGGTAGGATAGGGGTTTGTGTTTCGATAGCCAACTTAAATGCACCTTCTTTAAAATTTCCTAATTGACCGTTTTTTGAACGTGTTCCTTCAGGAAAAATAGTAATAGTACATCCTTTGGCAAGAACTTTTTTTGCATCGATTATCATTTTTCGAATACTCGATTTGCTTGTTCTTTTTAGCTTTATATCTCCATTGAGTTGCATCATCCATCCATAAAAAGGAATTCTAAAAACTTCGGCTTTCGAAATCCACCTAAAAGCAACACCCAGTCGATACATCAATAAAATGTCTTCTTGCGACTGATGATTTGCTACAATAATTTTTGATTTGTTATTTAATTTCTCTTTTCCGCTTATTTCTACTTTCCATAAAGGGTTTAGAATTGTAAATAGACTCCCCCAGAAATTACCTAAATGATGAAGTATTGTTAATTTCTTATCGAAAAGAGCGGTTAATATCCAAGTTAAAACGAAAATAGGCGAAAATATAAAGGTTATACCTATGATCATTACCCAGACATATAAAGAAAACAATACTCGTAGCATACTTTACCCTAAAATTTTTAAAATATTATGCAAAAATATCTTTTTCGACCTTTGTTTGAAAATCAAAATAGAATTAATTATTTGATTTTGCTTTAAATTAGTTTCTATTGTAGATTATTCTTTTGTATTCTAAACAATACTTATTAATTTCACAGCAAAGTAAACCGTTATAAGAATAATCCTTTATGAAACACGATATTGTTTAAATTTATTTTTAGCACAAACAATCATGACAAATATTTGTGTTATATAATGAACAAGTCACAAATTACAAACAAATGAAGATTAAAAAAACTATTACCATTTTACTAATACTTATTTTAAGTGTTCCGGTTATTGCTCAAAAGAATCAAGCTTTAGATACAGTATATTTATTAGGACGCAAAAAGCTTATCGTTAAAGTAAAGGGTGTAACCTCGTCATCTATTCGTTATTTTGATCCTAAAACTTCTGAATCGAAAATATTAAAACGAAAGCAGATACAGAAAATAATGTATGCCTCGGGTAGGAAAGAGGTTTTTAACAAGCCTGTTGTTATGGTGATTAAAGATGGCGATTGGAAAACAGTTATTGTTACTGACCGAAAAAATGATGTTACAGGATTGTACGAGTTGGGTAAAGTGAAAGCAAAGTCTTCGCCAGGAGGTAGAAGTGCTAAAGCTGCACGCAAAAGTGCTATGATCCGATTACAAAAAAAGGCTGCAAATTTAGGTGGGATCATTGTATTGTTAACACACGAAGAATCAATAGGTGGTTTTGGCGAACCTCCAGCTTTCTTAGCCGAAGGAATTGCTTATGGATATGAACCTCCGAAGGAAGAACCAAAAAAAGAAAAATCAGCTAAATCGAAAAAGGATTCGAAGAAATCAAAAAAATCAAAGAAAAAACGATAATCAGAATAAATTGCAAAACAATAAGCATCCTGAGAATAATATTTCAGGGTGCTTTTTTATTAAATGAACATTCAGAGTTATTCTTTTTCTATAGAGATACCGTCTTTACCTCAATAAAAAGTCTGTTTACCATAAAAATAACATTATCGAAGGCTAGGTGAACCTTGCCTACCGCAGAAAAAAACTTCACAAACACTTTCTAAACTCTACTTACCATAAGTAAAACCCTATTTACTCAAAAAA
>JAKSCO010000104.1 GCA_022360575.1 Bacteroidales bacterium
CTCCTGCTGTTGGTTTGTTATCGTCCCAACCAACAAGTAATACTGCATGATTTGCTTTCTTTTTTCCATTGTAATAATATGTATTATCAGGCTTTCTTAAATAAGTGTTAGATTGATCAGTATAATAGGATACAGCAATAGCTCCATAATTCATAAGGTATTCTTTTATAACATTTGAATTTTTTGGTAGAAATCTTGATTCTGTTACATAAAATTGGGGTTTAATATTATTTACAGTACAACCTTTTTTTTAGGATTATAAGAATCTTGATTTTCTCTAAGCGGACCTCTTAGTCCTGTTAAATAAGCCATTGCCATAGACTGATTTCCTCCTTCAATCCATTGAAAACCATGACATGTTGCTAAATTCATTTCAGAAAGATCAGTTGCTCCTATCCCAAGAACTAAGTTTCTTGATTCGATAGCCCCCATGGCAGAAAAAGTCCAACAATGCCCTGCACTGTATTGATTTTTGACTGATGTTACTAAACCTTTTTTAACTAGACTAAATTCTTCAGGATAACTTTTTGTTGATTTTTTAAGCTTATTGCTTTTTGAAAACACATAAGACTCTGGAGGAGGAATATACCCCATCTTAGTTTTTCCTTTGTTTTTAATGTATTCTACAAATTCGGAGCTCAGTGGAGCTTCTTGTAATTCTTGTGATACAACATTACTCTTTGCTAATATTAATATACAAGCAAGCAAGGTTAATTTTAAAGTTAACTTCATTTTTAAATAATTAAATTTTAGGTGATTATTTTATATTCGGATTATTTATTGCTCCAATAAAATAAATAAGGTTTGTTTTATTATTCTTAATAATAAAAATAAAAGGTTTATCAATTTTAATATCTATAAGCTTTGCTCTTATTGCTGTCTTTCTCATTACTACAGCAGTAGCTGCAGTGGCTTCAGTTCCTTTTTCATTAACATCAATTGTTGCTTTATGCAAAACTTTATCTATATATAAATTGTTATTTGATGAAATTCCTGAAAAATTGGCAGAACTAGTAAACGCATCATTAATACCTATCTTTTTAAGCAGAGGCTTTAAGTTAAGTTCTGTTTCTGTTTTGAATTTTGGGATATATATATTTGCTATATATCGTTCTTTTTTTTCTAAAAATTCATTGTATAGATTGTAATCTAAATTATTTAATAATTCTTTTCGGATCTTTTTTTTAAGAGATTTAGGTATAATAATGATCATAGATATTTGATGATTTGCATATGGTATTTCAATTATTTTCGAATAACTATTTTCATAATACCACGAGTTTATTGATGCATTCATATAAGTTACCTGTTCTTTTGAATATTCTCCTGTGTAAAAATCATCAATTACATTTGATTTTTCATTGAATTGTTTTTCCCAAGCACATCTGAAATATAAGGCATTTACTAATACCAATCTTGTTGAATTATCTATATCTTGAGATTTTAACAGTTCTTTTATTTTATGATTAGTATTTTCTGAAACCCATTTATTTATAACATTAGCTGATTTATTAGGGTTAGCAGAAAAATTTGTAGTGTGTATTTCTGAATTATAATATTTAGTAATTTGATTTTTATAAATTAACTCAATAGGCATATTGGTTTGATACCAGATCGAATTTGCATTAACAATACTTAACTGTTTCTGCTTATAAAAATTTTTTTCAGAAAATATTGAATAACTTTGATTAAAAGACTTTAAATCTGTGTCAAAATTCAGTGCTTTTGCTATTTCTTTAAAAGTATTTTCTTTAGCTCCTATGTAAGTTAATGCAATAGCAGAACTTATACTTGTTGGAGAAAAGATTAAATTATCTTTTTCTAAATTCAATTTTTTAGCTAAAACAAAAGATGTTTTATTTATAGATTTAATAATATCTTGAGAAAAAGATTTGTTCGCCAAAAGACAAATCATCATTATTAGAATAACTTTTTTCATAATTTTTAGAATGTGTAATTTATAAGACCAAATATACATCAAAAATATTGCATAAGTTAATTTTAGAGCCTAAGTCATCATTTTTGTTTAATATAAATTAATTTTTATATAATATAATGAGAATATATGTTAAATCAGATATAGGATTTACACTTAAAAATATAATAGTTGATTAAGAGTTAATAACTATATAACTTATCATACTTGTTCTGTAAAACATAATTACTAACTTTGCTTAAGTTAGATAAAAAATATTCAAAAAAGCTTTATTAAGGTTACTTAATAAGGCTTTTATCAATAAAAAACATAATGACATTTGACTTAATTGTAGTTTTTTCTGTAATTATTTTTATTCTAGTTTCTTTATATAGAGAAATCTTAGGAGCTGTATTTACATTTGTTATTGCAGTTGTAACCTTGGGCTTTTTCGGAATTCTTACTCCTAATGAAATACTTAGTGGTTTTGCTAATGAACAAATAGCGGTAATTATACTTCTTCTTTTACTCGGTGATATTATAAAACAAACTGCTGTTGTCGAATTATTATTTGATCGTATTTTTCGTTCTGCCCGAAGTTATAGAGGTTTTTTAAGTAGGATGACTATAATTATTTCTACCTTTTCCGCATTCTTAAATAATACTCCACTTGTCGCAGTTATGATGCCTTATGTCAATAGTTGGTGTAAAAGAAATGAAATTTCGCCTTCTAAGTTTTTAATGCCTTTATCTTATGCCGCAATACTAGGAGGGTGTGTTACATTAATTGGAACTTCAACAAATCTAATTGTAAACGGGATGGTTGTTGAACAGCAAATTATACCCAATCTCAAATCTTTAGAAATATTTGATTTTGCATATGTTGGAATTCCTATGATTATAATTGGATTTATTTACTTATCATTTTTTGGCGAAAAATTATTGCCATCAAAAGAAAATTTGTTAGATGAATACATCAAAAATAATCGCGAATATTTGGTTGAAGCTGAAATTAAAAAAAACTCACAACTTATAGGAAAAACAGTAAAAGAAACTGGTTTGCGAAGATTGAAAGGTTTGTTTCTTGTTGAAATCATTCGCAATTCATTTAAAATAACTTCAGTAAGATCGAATATGATTTTACAACCTGACGATATTTTAATTTTTGCTGGAGATACTGACAATATAGCTGATATGATAGATTCTGAGTTAGGACTTAGAATCCCTTCGGTAGGAATGCTACATAAAAAGAAACAAACAGAAATTGTTGAAGTAATTGTATCTCGCAATTCTTCTATGATAAACAAATCTGTGAAAGATATTCGATTTAGGGCGCTATTTGATGCTGCTGTTATTGCTATACATAGAAATGGAGAACGAATCTCTGGACATATCGGAGATATTGATCTAAAAGCTGGTGATGTATTGTTGTTATTTGCAGGAGCCGATTTTGTTAGTAGATCAAATCATACTCAAGATTTTTATTTTATCTCGAAAATAAAAGGTTTCAAAAAACTTGAAGCATCTAGGATTTGGATTTTATTGGGAGGAACTATTATTACTATATTACTAGCAGCATTAAATATAATTTCATTATTCATGGGGCTTGTTGTTTTGATACTAGTATTAATAGCTACTAAAATTGCTAATCCAAAAGAATTACATAAATCGGTTGATTATAAGTTAGCCTTGATAATTGTAATGGCTTTATCGTTAGGGACAGCAATGATAAAATCAAATGCAGCAGATCTTATTGCAGATTTATTAATTACAGTATTTCTACCTTTAGGAAAGGTTGGATTATTGTTTGGAATTTATATTATAACTTCTTTTTTAGCTGCTTATATAACTAATGTCGCTTCAGTTGCAATTATATTCCCGATTTCCTTAACAATGGCTGCAAACTTAAATTTACCTCCCACACCTTTTGTTTTAGTTGTTTCGTTTGCTGCCGCTGCAAACTTTATGACACCAATAGGATATCAAACAAATCTCATGGTGTATGGTCCTGGGGGATATACCTTCAAAGATTTCTTCAGAGTAGGATTTCCATTGACTATTTTATATATGATTGTTGCTATTGGAATACTAAGTTTAATGTACCTTATTTGAAATGAATAATTATTTTGATTTAGCAATTAAAGCTGCATTGCTGGCAGGAGAAGAGATATTAAGAATTTATAATTCGACAGAATTTGAGGTAGAATATAAAGATGATAATTCTCCATTAACAATTGCCGATAAAAAAGCTCATAATATTATTGTTAATATTCTGAAAAAAACAGAAATCCCAATTCTTAGCGAAGAAGGGAAAGATATTCCGTTTAAAGAACGAAAAGAATGGGATAATTACTGGTTAATAGATCCCTTGGACGGAACAAAAGAATTCATAAAAAGAAATGGAGAGTTTACAGTTAATATTGCTTTGATAAGTGATAATATTCCTATTTATGGAGTTATATACGTTCCTTTAACAAAAGATTTATACTTCGGAGGAACGACTACAGGGGCGTTCAAGGCTATTAATGTTGATATTAATTCAGATATTAGTTTTATTAAACAATTTAGTTTTAAACTTCCTATTTTTCAGGGAACAAAACCAATTACTGTAGTTGGGAGTCGTTCGCATATGAATGACCAAACTAAATTATTCATAAATCAATTAGAAAAAGACTACAATTCGAAGATAGAACTTATTTCGCGAGGTAGTTCTTTAAAAATATGTATGGTAGCTGAGGGTATTGCTGATATCTATCCACGATTATCTCCTACTATGGAGTGGGATATTGCTGCTGGGCATGCCATAGCAATAGGATCTGGATGCAAAGTAATGCTCTTATCTGACTTAAAAGGTTCGGTTCTTTACAATAAAGAAAACTTAACAAATCCTAACTTTATTATTAAGCGCCAAAACATAGATATTTAATTCTTGATCAAAAATATTTGAACTTCTCGAGTTTGACTAATTAAAAAAAGCAGTTACTCACTTATAGTTTCAAATTGATTTTATACATTTTGATAGGTTAAATATATTTTATGAAAGTAAAATTATTTTTGTACAAATATTTATAAAAATAATTAATCATTATTTTTTTTCAGTACATTATTAAATTTCTATCAGTATGTTTTTACATTTTCGTCAGTATATGACAAAATTTTCTTCCGTATGAAAATTTATTTTTGTCCATATAAAAAAATATTTTCTCCCTTATGAAAAAAAACTTTCAACCGGTAGTTTGAAAACAAATGTTCGGTTTTTATTATAAAACAAACCTAATAAGCGTGTATTTACCTGATAATAAACGTATTTTGCTCGCATGTTAAGTAAGTGTATTGTTTGCATTTTTTAGTGCAATTTCAACTTGATCATTTAAAAATATTTCCGATTTATAGATTTTTTCACAAAAAATAAGAGTACAATAAATAAAATAATGTTTAAAATAAAACCAAATTAATTGGGCAAAATAATATAAAAGAAATTATTAGTTATCGAAAGAAAGCTACAATTAAAATAGATCCCAGTTATATAGTTATAGTTTTTTATTATCAGATTATTAATAACACGAAAAAGAATAAGTTAAAGCTCCTAAACCAAACATACAAATAAGGAATTAACAACTAAAAACAGAAAAATTGAATGATGGGAAAAGACTTTTGATAACAACTTTTTATATCTAAACATTAAGTTCTTCTCCTTCAGATTTAGCTATTATAGCAGCTCCACAACTATCGCTCCATACATTTGTTGCAGTACGCAACATATCTAAAGGCCTGTCAACAGCCAATATCAAACCAACACCTTCTAACGGCAAACCAATTTGTGTTAAAATTACAGTTATCATTACTAGGCTGGCCATAGGAATTCCAGCAGCACCAATCGAGGTTAACAAAGCGGTTATTACAACTATAAATTGATGAAATACAGACAATTCAACACCATAAACTTGTGCTATAAACATTGCTGCAACGCATTCGTATAAAGCTGTTCCATCCATATTGATTGTTGCACCAAGAGGTAAAGTAAAACTTGTTATTTTATTTGATACTCCCGAATTGTGTTCTACAGCTTCCATTGTTAATGGCAAAGTTGCATTTGACGACGAAGTAGAAAAAGCGGTTAGAAGAGGAGTACTCATATTTTTAAAATGTGTAAATGGATTTATCTTTCCTATAAATTTAGATATTACAGGTAAAGTAAAGCAAGCATGAATAATTAAAGCAACTACAACTGTAATCATAAATTTACCTAAACCTATAGCCAATTGAACCAAATCAGGAGAATTGCTAACCTGTTTTGCAACAATACCAAATATTCCTAATGGGGTAAACTTTATTACGAATAATGTAATCTTCATCATTACTTCGAACAATGAATTAAAAAAATCTTTCAGAACTGTAGAATGCTTTGTTTCTACTTGATTAATAAAAAAGCCAAATAAAATTGCAAAAAATATTATTGATAGCATTTTATTTTCGACACAAGCCTGAAATATATTTGTCGGAATGATATTTATAAGTATTTGAGAAAACCCTTCGTTAACAATAGGGATTTCTTCGATACCTTGTGCCAATCCCATATCTGCTTCTTTTCCTGGAATTAAAATATTTACAAGAAAAAGTCCTATTAAAATAGCTAATGTACTTGTAAGTATATAATATAGAAAAGTTTTAAAAGTCAATCGTCCTAAATTTTCTTTGCTTTTTATATTAGTTACTCCCGAAATTATTGAGCTTAAGATTAATGGTATGATCAACATTTTTAAAGCACGCATAAATACATCGCCCATCCAGCTTATATACTTTACTTTAGAAGGAAATAAAACGCCAAAAACAATTGAAAGTACAAGTGCAATTAAAATTTGCCAATGTAAAGCTATTTTTTTCATGTGATTTATATTTTTAATTACTGCAATATTTCCTAAATATACTCAAATCAATTTTTTAATAAAATAGGAGTGAGCTTAAATTTTAGTTAAGCCAATCACTAAAATAGAAAAACAGTATTCCATGTTACAAATGTATCAATAGCTTTTAATAGATTATTTAAATATCACAAATCTCACAATACCACAAGTGTAACAAATACAAACGCTTTTCATAGGATTTACATATGTATCGCAATACGCAATGGTATAAAAGTTTGCATTAGAATGCATATTCTAATTAAAGTTATTATTCAGTTAATCAAGTGTTTATAGTATTTATTTAATGTTTATATGATTATTTATTTATACTTCAATGATATTTCTTTGCAGATTCCTTAAATATTAACAACTTTAATTGTTTATTAACCAACTAATATCTGTGTTCACTTAATATTTTTTTTAGAAATTGTATTTTCAAAGACATTACCTGTTTAAAAGCATCTGAAAATAGTTAATATCAACATATTACGTACATATCCGACACAATATAAACAGTCTATTAGAGTTTTTTTAACATTCATTTAAGAATAGATAAATTATTTAACAAAAATGAACATTATTTACATTAATAGTTCATAAGCTTGAATTAGCTGTTCATAAAGTAATTTTAACATCACTTTCAGCAAAAAAACAGTTAATATCAACATAAATTGTATTAATTAAAACACTCAAGGTTTATTCATATTAGTAAAATCACTAAAAACTAATTATTTATCAAATATTAATAAATATTGATTGATTACAAATGTGTATTACAAATGTAATGCAAAATTATTAAAGGTTTGTTACAATTGTATTTTATTTTTTATTACATTTGTAATTATAAAGATTACAATTATGAAAGAACGAATCATTGAGTTTCTTAAAACAAATAATCTAACCTCTACTAAATTTGCTGACAGTATTGGAGTACAACGATCTAGTGTTTCTCACATATTATCAGGAAGAAACAAACCTAGTTACGACTTTATCGAAAAAATGCTACTGGCTTATCCCAGTATAGATGCCCAATGGTTAATAACAGGTAAAGGAATAATGGTTTCGAACCAACCTACCCTTTTCGAGCAAGAAAAAATTAAAAAAGAAACAGGAATCTTAACTCAACGAGAATCGAATAATCAAAAGAAGCAAATACCTCAAGACAAAATAATAGATTCTACCGAAGATTCAAATAATTCTTCTTATTTAGGAAACATAATGTCCGAATCTCAGAAATCAATAGAAAGAGTCATGATATTTTATGCTGATGGTACATTTAAAGAATACAAATCGAAATAAAAATAAATCTTGTAGTATATTTGCCACAAAAATTTTATGTATAAAAATATTATCAGACCAATTTTATTTCTATTAAAACCAGAAACGATTCATCATCTAATTGTTTTTTTTGTAAAACTCTTTTTTAAAATTCCAGGAGTATCGATCGTAGTAAAAAAATTTTATTCGACTAATAATAAATTGCTCGAAACAGATTTTTTGGGAATGACTTTTAGTAATCCGGTTGGATTTGCTGCTGGATTTGATAAAAATGCTGAAGTTTACAACGAATTCTCAAATTTTGGTTTTTCTTTTATCGAAATAGGTACTGTAACACCTAAAGCTCAGAAAGGTAACATTAAACCCAGATCATTCCGAGTAACAAAAGACTCTGGACTAATAAATAGAATGGGATTTAACAATAAAGGTGTTGATTTTGCTGTAAGACAATTAAAAACAAAAAGGCATAAAGCTATAATTGGTGGAAATATTGGAAAAAATACATTAACAAAAAACGAAAATGCTCTAAACGATTATGTAGATTGTTTTAAGAAACTATACCAACATGTCGATTATTTTGTTGTGAATTTAAGTTGTCCTAATATTAAAGATTTAAGAAAGCTTCAAGATAAAGATTCAACTATACTAATATTAAATAAACTAACCGAAATTCGACAAGAATATTCAACTTATAAGCCGATTTTATTAAAAATATCTCCAGATTTAACCAACTCGCAACTTGATGATGTTATAGAAACGTTTAATATCACAAAAATAGATGGTATTGTTGCTACAAATACTACTACTACTAGAGATAATTTAATTACAAACAAAGATACAATTGAAGCAATAGGTAATGGAGGATTAAGTGGAAAACCTTTGACAAAACGTTCTACAGAAATAATCAGATATCTTTCGGAAAAATCGAACAAACAAATTCCAATTATAGGAGTTGGAGGAATAATGACTGTTGAAGATGCTTTAGAAAAACTCGAAGCAGGAGCCTCTTTAATTCAAATCTATACTGGATTTATTTATCAAGGTCCTGCGTTTGTGAAACAAATAAACAAAGCTTTAATTAAACGAATGTAAACAATAATAATTTTTACAGAGAAAGCTTGGATATGCCAGGCTTTTTTCATTTACAAACACTAATAATATTGAAAATGAGTACTTTGTAAGATGTTAATTTATCTTAATATCTTCTGCTTATATAAAAACTTCAAAGCAGCACTTTTCTATAGTTTGAATTTACATTGAATCTTCTTAATTACTTTCGTAGGAAAATAGCATGAAAAATTAAAAATTTGGAATGTTCCTTTTATATTATTTACAAACTTTTTTAATCTTAATACACCCCCCATCAATATTGGACAACATAAAGTAATTTGAGAAAAAGTTTAACTAGTTCAGTATTTAAATTTTTAAATAAATGGATTTTTATGTTAAAAAACGTTAAATTAAATGCTGAAATTAATGCACAGCATCAGTGCATCTTACTTAATTTAATTTTTTAAAACCTAAAAATTTTATTTATGAAAAAACTATTTTTTCTTTTTGCATTACTATTATATGCAAGCTATAGTATAGCTCAAATGCAAATAAAAGGAACTGTAACTGGTACTAAAAACGGTTTATCTATCCCAGGAGTATCAATTGTAGTTAAAGACAATGCCAATATTGGAACTTCTACTGACATCAATGGTAAGTATTCGATAACAGTTCCAAGTTCGGCAAAGATTTTATTATTTACATCTATTGGAATGAAACCTAAAGAAATTCCAATAAATGGACGCTCTGTTATTGATGTCGTACTCGAACCTGATGTTCTTAAAATGGATGAAGTTGTTGTTGTTGCCTACGGAACAATTAAAAAAGCATCGTTTACAGGATCTGCATCTGTAGTGAATAATGAAAAATTACAAAAAATTTCAACTCCTTCTGTAGCAAAAGCTCTTGTAGGATCTTCTCCTGGAATTATGGTTAACAGTGCTAGTGGACAACCAGGTTCTCAGCCAACAATCCGAATAAGAGGAACAGGATCTATAAAGGCAACTAGCAGTCCATTGTATGTTGTTGACGGAATACCTATTACAACTGGAAATTATAGCAGCTTTGGATATAGTGGATCAGATGTACTTAGCATCCTAAATTCAAATGATATCGAAAGTGTAACTGTATTAAAAGATGCAGCTGCAGCTTCTTTATATGGTTCGGCTGCAGCAAATGGAGTGATCGTTATTACAACCCAAAAAGGAAGAGAAGGTGAAAGTAAAATAAGTTTTACTGCAAATTATGGGTTTCAATCATTGGCTAAAGAGAATTATAATATGATGAGTAGTGATGAAATATATAAAATATGGTATGATAACTATTATGCAGTAGCTGTGGCCAATAATGTTGCAGATCCTATAAGTAAGGCTAATCAGGATACACAAACTGCACTTGGTCATAATCCTTATAATATTGCAAATCCTTTAAATGAAATTGGAAGTCTTGTTCCTAGTGCAAAAAATATAGTCAATACAAATTGGAGAAATGTTGTGTTTAATACAGGAAAAACTCAAGACTATATTTTAAGTGCTTCGGGAGGAAATAATAAACTCAATTATTATGCTTCGGGAGGATATGCTAATAATGAAGGTATTGGTCCTGCATCTGATTTTAAAAGATTTTCCGGGAAATTAAATTTGTCATCACAAGTAAGAGAATATTTAAAATTTGGGATGGAAAATACCCTAGGGCATTCTATTCAAAATACATCTCCTAATGGAAGTGGAGGGGCTAGTCCTTATCGTATGGCATTACTTATTTCTGGGGCTATACCTGAGTATGAGCAAGATGCAAACGGAAACTTTAATCTAGATGAAAAAGGCAATAAACAATATAATTATTCAAACCCTGTAGCTCAAGATTATAATCCCATTGGTTTAAGTGAATTAAACGAATACAAGACAAAAGCATATAGAACTATTTCTTCAATTTGGGGAGAAGTAAATTTTTTAAAAGATTTTAGATTCAAAACAATTGGTAATGTTGATTATATTGGATTGACCGAACGATTATACTATAATCCATATCATGGTGATGGAAATTCGGTTAGTGGTAGAGGTAATAGATTTTCTAAAACAAGCTTAAATTGGACTATTTCAAATACATTGACCTATTCTAAAGAGCTAGGGTTCAATAGCTTTGATGTACTATTAGGATACGAAGCGTATGAAAATTTCTATGAAAGAATAGATAATGGAGCTATAGGATATATGAAATTAGCAAATAAAATATTTCCTGAATTAGCTAATGCATCTAAAGCTGAAGATGCAGATAGCTATACTATAAAAAGTTCAAAGAGTTCTATGTTTTCTCGTTTAAATTATGATTTTAAAGATAAATATTATCTTAGTGGAAGTTTAAGACGCGATGGTTCTTCTAGATTTGGAAGTGATAAAAGGCATGGTATTTTTTATTCGATAAGTGCTGCATGGCGAATTTCGGAAGAAAGTTTTATGAAAAGCCTTAATTGGTTGTCTTCTCTAAAAATTAGGGCAAGCTACGGAACTTCAGGGAATGATGACATTACCACCTTTTTATATTTGGGTTTGTATAGTCCCAAGTCTTATGATGGGCTTCCTGGACTTATATATACGCAATTATCAAATAGTAAATTGCACTGGGAAGCTAATAAGAATACAAATATAGCACTGGATTTAACTTTATTTAATCGTTTTAGCATAACATACGAATATTATACAAGAACAGCAACTGATTTATTGTATGATAAGCCACTACCATATAGTACTGGTTTTGATGGAATAACAACAAATCTTGCTGATATGAAAAATATGGGACATGAGTTAGATTTAAAAGCAAATATCTTTCAAAAAAATGTTGTTTGGGATTTAGGTTTGAATTTATCGAAAAATACAAATGAACTACTAAAAATAGTGAGCCCTCAAGTAAACTCTAACGATAAAACTAAATATTGGGAGGAAGGAGGAAGTATTTATGAATATTATTTAGAAGAATGGGCTGGTGTTAATCCTGAGAATGGAAATCCTCAATGGTATAAAGATGATGAAAATGGTGATAAAGTAAAAACTAGCAATTATAATGAAGCCAAAAGGTATAAACAAGGAACCTCAACTCCAGATTTATTTGGTGCATTTACGTCTGATTTATCATATAAAGGGTTTGACCTTTCATTAATGCTTTATTATAGTATTGGGGGTAAAATTTACGACAATGTCGAACGACAATTGTTTTATAATGGCTCTAACAAAGGGCATAATATGACTGCCGATGCAATAGATTATTGGACACCTGTTAATATAGGAGCAAAATATCCTCGATTTGATGTAGATGGAAACTTAAACTCGTTTAATAGATCTACTTTATTTTTACATGATGCTACTTATATAAAGTTACGAAACGTGAGATTATCTTATACAATTCCGAATAGTATTACAAGCAAAATTAAATTTTCCCATATAAAAGTATTCGCCAATGCTGAAAATATTTTTACATGGGTTAAAGACAAAGATTTAAAAGTATTTGATCCTGAACTTGGTATTAGTGGAAATAATTTCTTCCGTTCACCTGCTCCTCGAGTATTTTCATTGGGAATAAATGTTAATTTATAATTTAAAAAATCAGACAGTATGAAAAAAATATATATGTTAATTGTTGCGATTATTATGTTTGCAACATCATGCTCTGAAGAGTTTCTAGAACAGAAACCTTCAAATAGTATATCTGAAGAAGTTGTATTATCATCCTTAGATGCTATAGAAATAGCGATTAATGGAACATATAAGTATTTAAGCAGTTATTACTTTGATGCTTTATTTTATCAAGCTTTCGCCGATTTAAGAAGTGGTGAGGCTATATTAGCTTCGGCAAATAACTATGGTTGGTTTGTTGATGCTTATAAGAACAACATAACTGTTTCATCTCTTTATCCTGAAATTTTTTGGATAAGAGGTTATCAAGTTATTGTAAATGCAAATAAAATTATGGACAATTTAAATGATATCTCTGGAGATGTGACGAAAATAAAGCAATATTATGCTGAAACACTGGCTCTAAGGGCTTATTCTCATTTGCTTTTAGCAAATGTATTTGCAGACAAACCTTACTCGGTTAATCCTGATGCAAAATGCATCCCAATAAAATTAAGTAGTAATTTATCTGATTCAAATATTCCTCGAGCAAAAGTTCGAGATGTTTATAAACAAATAATAAAAGATTTACTTGAGGCAGAGCCTTTAATCGGAAATATCAGAACAGGCCGCTTTTCTAGACGTGCTGTTCAAGGTGTTTTAGCTCGTGCTTATTTAGATATGGAAAATTGGGAAAAAGCTGCACATTGGGCTTCAATATGTCATGCCAATCAAGATTTAGATACAGCTGCAATTACTGATGGTTTCTATGATTACAATTCTGAAACAATATTGGGTTACGATTTTACCGATACAGATCATGCCGTATACAGAAGTCATCCTTCGTTTTGGTATATTGATGGGCCTAATAGTAATTACCTATATGGTTATAGTACTATAATGTATGCTCCTAGTTTTGTAAATATTTTTGCAGATAATGATAAAAGAAAAATGTTTATTCCTGGCCCTCGAGCTGGTTTTTTTGGAGTTCCTGGTACTTTTGTTACTTACAAATTTAGACATAGAAATGATAATTTGTCATATGCTAATTTAATCAGAATGCGTGTTGCCGAAATGTATTTAATCGAAGCCGAAGCATTAGCAAAATTAGCAACACCTGATTACGACAGGGCACAGAAAGCACTATTAAAGGTTCAGGCAAGGTCTATTCCGGGAGCTACTGAATCGACAAATGAAGGGCAAACTTTACTTAATGAAATTTACCTCGAACGTCGAAAAGAATTGTACGGAGAAGGCTTTGGTGTATTTGATTTAATGAGGTTGCAATTACCTGTAGATCGAAGCGATAATTTACATTGGGGATACAGCCAAACAACAATCCCAGCAAATGCAGATATATTATCATTTCCAATTCCTCAAGTCGAAATTGATGCTAACGATGCCATTTCAGAAAATGATCAAAATCCTTTCTACAAATAAAAATAAAAAGCTCGGAAAAATTTTTTCCGAGCTTTTTATAAAATATTGTTTGTTATTTAGTTTTGTAAATCTGTTATATCTGTAGCTATTTTCAGGATTTTTATTGGATTTCCTTCCTCATCTAAAATAGGAGTATAAGTCGATACAAAAGTATAGCTTCTATTATTAAATTTAACATTATCGGTTTCCTTTTTTGCTTTTCCATTACGCAAATCTTCCCAGAACTTCTGATTTTCTTTTCGTTGTAATTCCGATAATTGCATATTATCTATATGATGAGTTCCTATGAGTTGTTCTCTGCTCGAATTTACTATTTTTAGATAGTTATCATTAACAGAAATAATATGCCCATCTAGATCATATTCCATAACAAGGTTAGCCGTATTTAAAGCATCTAACAAACCTTGTATCTCAGAACTACGTCTAGCAGCCTCTTCTTGAGTTGCCTGTAGCTCTTCCATATTCTGACGCATTTCTTCTTCTTGAGCAGCCATTTCTTCACTTTGCTGCTGCGATTGTTCTAATAAATAATTTGTACGAATGTTTATTTTAGTTGTAGAAATTGTTGACGCTATACTTTCACCAAGCTCTTCGACAAACTTAATAATGTGATCTTCAAATTCATTAAATCCAGCAAGTTCAATTACTCCAAAAATTTCATCATTTACTTTCAAAGGAACAATTAGTAAAGCATTTGGAACAGACTTTCCTAAACCTGAAGTTATATTAACATAATTTTCAGGTAAATCAGTCATATATATTGTTTTTTGTTCTTGTACACAACGTCCAATTAAACCAACTCCCAGATCAATTCTTTTTTCCATATACTTACGACGTTCGTATGCATAACAGGCCAGAAGTTCTATGAAAATATCATTTTCTTCATCATCATTGATTATGAAAATACCTCCTTGATTTCCATTTATATATTTTACCAAATTACTAATAATACTATATGCAAATTCTTGCATATTATCAGTATTCTGTCGTAATATTTCACCAAATTTAGCTAAGCCCTGAGTTGCCCAATGCTTTTTCTCATCTTCAAGTTTCCTTTCTGATTCTTGTTTTTGTGCTATCTTTAAGCTTTTGCGCATTTCCAATAACGAATTTCCTAGTACATCTTTTTTGCTAAGTAAATCAAAATCTTGTTCTAAATTTCCTTTTCCAATTTCTTGCGCAAAAAGAGCCGTTTTATTAAGATTTTCGATCAATGAATTTACAGAATTTCCCATTTCGCGGGTTTCATCTTTAGTTCTTATTTTAATCTTTTTTGATTCATCGATATTTCCTTTGGCCAGATCACCTAATACTCTAGTTGTCTTTACAATTGGAAGCGAAATATTATGAGCTATAATCCATATAATAATTGCTGTTAAAATAAGACCTATAAAACCAACAAAAATAGATTTTTGCAAAGTCGCTTTTTCTTCAGCCATAACAACATCAACCGGAACAGCAAAACCAAATGACCATGGAGTTTCATCTTTTCCTATGTACAAAGGAGCAAAAGACATCCAATATTCTTTATTATTCTTATCTTTTACTACATTAGTAAATTCTTTACCCGATTTAATTTTTGTCAAGATATTTTTATTTTCATCTTTAATAAAGCTTCCCAGTGAATCTTGGTTATAATGAGCTACATATTGCCCATTATTTGCCAACAAGAAAGCATAACTACCTTCAATTGGTTGAATGTCTTTAATAATATCTTGAAAACGTTGTAAAAGCAAATCAAAACCAGCTACTCCAATTGATACTCCATCGATAACAATAGGAACTACAACACTGGTCTCTAACACTTTGATGTCTGTATCTTTGTATGAAAAATAATAAGGATCCAATATACGTTCTGTCTTGCTAGCAAGAATATCGTAATAGGGTCCTTTTTTAAAACCCGCAATAGTATCTACAATATCTTCTTTATAATTAATTTTCCCATCTTGTCGATAATAACTTAGGCGCAAACGACCAAAAGGCTTGTTCCAATTTGGATTTATAGCCGACAATTCTAAGCTATACCAAGTAGATAGGAAATTAGGATTTTCTTCAATCAAATGAAAAATCATTTCTTTCAAAATACTTTTCATTTTTTTAGGAGGTAAATTTTTATAGCCCTTAGTTACATGCGACAAAGCACGAGCCATATCCATATCTACATTTAAATTCGATTTGGTTTGATTTGCATATTCTCGCGCATAAGTTGCAGTTAACTTTTTTGCATTATTTAAAGCTATTCTATTAAGTTTTAAACTGACATAACCTAAGGCTAAAGCATAAATTATTAACGATGTGGTTAAAATATAAACCAACATTTTTGTTTTAAGATTCATTTTCAATTTCATCTTAATTTTCATGGATTTTGACATTTAGATTTAACTTCAATATACATTATTAGAGTCGACAATGTATAAAAAAAAAATTACTTATTGAAAGCTTTCACTTATTGTGTAAGTAAAATTGCCAACAAACCATTATTAAAAAGTAAATATTTACTTTCTGAATATTTCTATATAAATAACCTATAAAGGATACCATTAACTCAAATTATGAACTCCATATTAAAGAGAAATTATTAAGAAAAAGATATCGACAATAATGCAAGAAAAGGAAAAATAACTAGAAAAACGGAATGTGTTAATTGTTCTATTTGGGAATATTGTGGTACTAATTGTAGAGCTCTAACATGGTATACTGACATCTTTGCAAAAAATATAAAGCTGCTTGTCCTTTATATTTTTTCTTTTATATTTTATATCCTTGATTTTTATAACGAGAAAGCTTTAAGAATGCCAACAAATAAAAAATTTCTTAATATAGAATCAATATTATTTTAACAAAAACAATTAACGAAATCCCTTTTCCCAGATATCTATACACTTCTTCTTTTCACTATCTTCAAAATATTTGCTTTCTTTTCTTCTTTACGAAGTAAGCGTTCAATATTTTTTTGATGAGTAAAAAACATTAATACAGAAATTATCAGTGAAAATATAACAAGCGAAGGTGTAGTTTCTTGAAATATTACAATAATCAAAACAGGAAATGAGAGTCCGGCAATTAATGAACTTAACGAAACATATCGAGTTAAGATCAAAATAACAACAAAAATACCAGCCATAATAAGAGTAGGATATAAGCTAATAGCACAAATTACTCCAAATAAAGTAGCCACACCTTTCCCTCCTCTAAATCTAACATAGATCGGAAATATATGTCCAAGCATTGCTGCTATGCCTAATAAAAGTTGAATATTTATATAATCACCACTATGGGGAATATAATAATTTGTAAAATGAATTAGATTTACTGCGGCAAATCCCTTTAAAATATCAATAACAAAAACAATAATCCCAGATTTTACTCCTAAAACTCGAAAAGTGTTAGTTGCACCAGCATTTCCACTTCCAAAATCACGAATATCAATATTATAAAAATATTGACTAATCCAAACAGATGTTGGTATTGATCCTAATAAGTAAGCTATAATTGTAATAATAATGTTTACGGCAATATGCATACGTTTAAATTTTAAAAACAGGCAAAGTAACAAATAATTTTGCTAGCATCAAAAAGGAATTATTTAATTAACTAATTTTAATACAAAACTTAGTTTCCTTAAATAAATTAATATAAAGAAAACTAAGTTAATAACTATATATATTAACTGATTTTAATTTATATCAAATTTAAATTAATGTATTATTTCCCTGGACACTGATTTTTAATACTTTCATTAATGTTCTTATCTCCATAAGCATGATCAAAGGCTGCACTAAATTTATTGGCTAATCTATTAGCCGTTAGTTCATAATCGGCCTTTTCAATCCACATATTTGCCGGATTTAAAATCTTATCAGGAACATTAGGGCATGTTAAAGGAACATTTAAATGAAATAGTTCATCAGTTCTATATTTAACATTTTCTAATTCACCATTTAATGCAGCATCTACCATAGCTCTTGTTAATTTCAAGTCAATTCTTTTTCCTACACCAAAAGCTCCTCCATACCAACCTGTATTAATTAAGTAAACCTTTGTATTGAATTTTTGCATTTTATCGCCTAACATCGATGAATAAAAGTCAGGGTTTAGAGGCATAAAGGGTTGTCCAAAAAAACGCGAGAAAGTAGCTTGGGGCTCTGTTATTCCTGTTTCTGTTCCTGCTAATTTACTTGTATATCCCATAAGAAACCACAATTTAGCTTGATCTGGTTCTAATTTTGAAACAGGAGGTAATACTCCATAAGCATCTGCTGTAAGAAACAATATTGTTGTAGGATGTCCTGAAACCGATGTTTCTTTTATATTACTTAAAAATGATAAAGGATACGATGTTCTTGAGTTTTCAGCAATTCGACTATCGCTAAAATCAAATTCACCATTAGGATAAACCATAGCATTTTCGATAATAGCACCATGATTCAAAGGATTATCTTTATGCATAACAGCATCGTATATTTCAGGCTCTTTGTCTGGATTAATGTCAAGCATTTTTGCATAACATCCATTTTCAAAGTTAGCAATTCCATCGTTGCTCCATCCATGTTCATCATCGCCTAGTAGCGAACGATTAGGGTCGGCAGATAGAGTAGTTTTTCCTGTTCCTGACAAGCCTAAAAGCAAAGCTGAATTTCCGTTTTTATCTTCGTTGGCAGAGCAATGTAAGGGCAAAATTCCTTCAAAGGGCAAATAATAGTTCATTACTGTAAACATTAGCTTTTTTACACTTCCTAAATAAGCAGACCCTACAATAACACCTAATCTACGATCTAAATCCATAATAACTGCAACATCAGATGTATCTCCATTAGGCATTACTCTTAATAAACTCTTATATTTTATGCTATCGAGCTTATCAAAAGGAACTGTCACTAATTGAAAAACCTTTTGAGCAAATACGCTTTTTTCTATATCATCAGGTATTGCTCGAAACATATTATCGGTAAACAAGGCTGTTAAAGCTTCGCTGGTGATTGTCTTTACAGGTAATGCATAATTAGAATCAGCTCCGATTACTCTATCTGTTATATAGATATTTTTTCTTTTCAATAAAAAATCAAGGGCATCTGAAAATACCATATTAAAAACTTCTTCGCTAATACCAATGTTATTAGGTGATGACCAATCAATATTTGTTTCGCTAGTAGGTCTCTTTACAATATAGGTATCTTTAGGTCTACGTCCTGTTGATTCAGGAGCTGTCCATGTTGCTAAAGCTCCATTTTTCGAAGCTATAGCTTCTCTATTATCTAATACATGTTTAATTATTTCTTTTCTTTCAAGGTTATTGTGAAGATTCTGATGCCCTTCAATAACATCAGTAAGGGATTTGTTCAGTAATGATTCTTTGACTTTGTCCATAAGTTTAGTTTTTGCAATTTTTTCGATGAATTCCAAAGTTAATAAAAATAGCAGTATTAATGTAAGGAATCACAGCAATAACAGGAAATATCCGATTTTTTTTTATAATCGAATAATTAAATCTTTACGTATTAAAAAATCGGGATATGTACTTAACTGTATGTGCATGCTTATTTGCTTAGAATTGGCAGTTAAATTATAATCATCAATCGTTTAAAAATAAGGAAAACAGATATGAAAGCTCCTGCAGATGATAAAAACCAATTCAATTTTTGTTGATTAATTTTTTTAGTACTAGTAAGCAATTTTGATAAAATCAAAATTACACTTACAATACAAATTTGACCAATTTCTATTCCTATGTTAAAAGCAAATAAGGGTAATATTATTTCAGATTCGTTTCCAAGTAAGCTTTTTAAGTAATTAGAAAAACCCAAACCATGTATTAATCCAAATAATAATACAACAATATATTTTATTATTTGTAACTGTTTTGGAGCTTTTCCGTTTTTAGGAATTAAGTTTGTAATTGCAGTAATAAGTATTGTTATAGGGATTAAGAATTCGATAAAATCAGAAGAAATACGAACTATTTCAAATGTGGACATAATTAATGTGTCCGATTGTAAATCCAGTAATTAAAACTAATATTGGACGCCATTGTTTTATCGAATATATAGCACATAAAATAGTTAAAAACAATATATGATCATAAGCTTGTAAATTGGTAATATGTGATAAGCCTAATTCAAAGTATAGTTTAAAAACACTCATAAAAGTTTAGTTTAAATAATTGAACAAAAAAATAGTAATTTTAACTTATGATTTTGCAAGTAAAGTTAACACTTTTAATATTTCTAGGATTGGGAATGCATCCTATACATGTTTCTGTAACTAATATGGAATATTTCCCTAACACCAAAGAGTTAGAATTTTCGACAAAGATATTTAAAGACGACTTACAATTATTGTTTATACATTTAGACAGGCTAGATATTGATTTCAATAATAATGATTCGATTTTAAGATATCAAAATAGAATTAAATCGTATTTTGAAAAAAAGATCAATATTTCAATAAACAATATTGATCAAAAATATAGTTACAAAAAATTCAAAACAAATAAAGAAGCTATTTGGTTAACTTTTAGCATTAAAATAAGAGACACAGTAAGATCAATCAAGATTAAAAATACTTTGTTATTGGATTTATACCTCGATCAAAAAAACTTATTTATACTAAAACTTAACGATAGTCAAAAAGCATATCAATTTAACATAAAAAATACAACTCATACATTTAATGCGAACTAATCGAATAATAATAACACTAGTATTTCTAATATTTTTTATTAGCAAGTTATCTGCATCGCATAACAGAGCAGGCGAGATTACTTATATTCAAATATCAGACTTAACTTATGAAATTACCGTAACTACATATACCTACGCTTTAGGAAATGCAGACAGAGAATCGCTTGAAGTGAATTGGGGCGATGGCACAACAACAATTGTTGCTCGGAACGAAAAAGTTAGTTTACCCGACAATTATATAAGAAATAAGTATACTTCTCGACATACATTTCCCGGACCGGGGATTTATGCAATTCTAATTGAAGATCCTAATCGAAATTTAGGTATTTTAAATATTCCTAATTCTGTTAATACTATCTTTTCAATAAAAACAACATTGTTTGTAAATCCGACAATAGGATTTAATAATACCCCAATCTTATTAAATCCACCTATTGATAGAGTTGATCAATATCGTCTGGTAATATACAATCCTGGGGCTTATGACACAGATGGAGATAGTTTAGCTTATTTTTTAACCCCCTGCACAGGAGAAAATGGCGAACCAATCGAAGGTTATA
>JAKSCO010000185.1 GCA_022360575.1 Bacteroidales bacterium
CTACTTTTGTCGTTGAAAAAAGCATCCTCGATAACCTGAATACTACTTTTGTCAACGAAAAAATACCCTCGATGATTCGATAAGCCTTTTTACTGTTGGTAAAATACTTTCTGCCGAATAGTGTGGTTGTTTTTTTATTGGGAAATTCCTTTTCTTTGATTCTGAAATATGAAATTTTGTTGATTTTATATTCAGAACAAGTTGTAGATATATTTGCCAAATCAAAATTATACTTTGATGTGTTCTGCTTCGTATATTTTGAAAATTTCGTTGAATAAAATCATGCGTTTTTGTGTTTTAACTTGAGGTTTAAGCTATAAGTATTACCCGATGTAATTCTAGATTATTGTAATTAGCGAGTAATCATTTTACGATTTTTGTTGCTCGATATTTGAATCGCAAATTGGGTTTTATCCGAAGTTTTAGAGTTAATATAATCGATTGTTTTTGTGAAAGATTCGAAAAGAATAATTGGTCTTAATGAATTGCATTCGTGCTTGCTTTGTTAGGCTCTTATTTTTATATTTGTCATCTTGAAAAAATATTTTTCAATAAAAATAGAGACCAAAAATTTAATAAAATAAGGTTTCAATATACTGATTAGAGGTTTTTTAGTGATTTATATTTTTTCGGATATCTATTAAAGATATAAAGCAAAAAATTAATATTAACTTAAATAAATAATCAATGAAAATTCTAATTTGCTTAAGTAATGTTCCGGATACAACTACAAAGGCAAAGTTTGTAAATGACAATACAGCTTTTGACACTACCGGAGTACAATGGATTATTAATCCATGGGATGAACTTGCATTGACAAGAGCAATAGAACTAAAATCGAATGCTGCTAATTCAATCGAAAATATAACTGTAATAACTGTAGGTAAAAACGATGCAGAACCTACTATGCGTAAAGCTTTGGCTATAGGAGCCGACGACGCTGTACGTATTGATGCAGACCCAACTGATGCTTATTTTGTTGCAGCTCAAATTGCCGAATATGTTAAATCAAACCCATTTGATATTATATTTAGTGGGATTGAGTCGAGCGACTATAATGGCTCGGCAGTAGGAGGTATGTTGGCCGAATTTTTAGAAATACCTTCTGTTTCGGCTATATCTAATTTCGAAATCGAAAATGGAGCTGTAAAAATTACTCGCGATATTGATGGAGGAAAAGAACAACTTACCTCGACATTACCAATGGTAGCTACTGTACAGAAAGGAATAGCTAAAGAACCTATGATTGCTGCAATGCGTGGTATTATGATGGCTCGTAAAAAACCATTAAATGTTGTAGCTCCTATTGAGGTTGATGCATTAACCGAAATTACAAATTTTGAAATGCCTCAGGCTAAACCTCCTTGTAAAATGATTGATCCAGAAAACGTGAAAGAACTTGTAGATCTTCTTCAAAACGAAGCTAAAGTAATCTAAAAGGAAAAAATCATTAAGTAAAACAAATTAAGAATTTAATAAAATATAGATATGTCAGTATTAGTATTTACAGAAAACTGGGATGGAAAATTCAAAAAGTTATCTTTTGAATTAGTTTCATACGCAAGTAAAATTGCCGAAAT
This sequence comes from Bacteroidales bacterium, assembly GCA_022360575.1. GTDB lineage: Bacteria > Bacteroidota > Bacteroidia > Bacteroidales > UBA12077 > UBA12077. The sequence goes on from JAKSCO010000185.1 coordinate 1,581, forward strand.
GTTAAATACCCAAACTGTTGCACTTTCGATTGGCGATGTTCAGGATGATGAACTTAAGAAATTAGGAAACTATGCTGCTGATAAAGTAGTAAGTGTAAACAACGAACAATTAAAATCATTAGATAATCAAGCTTACACATCGGTTATTGCCCAAGTAGCTCAAAAAGAAAATGCACAAGTTGTTGTTATAGCACATAACAATACAGGAAAAGCAATTGCACCTCGATTATCGGTAAAATTAAAAGCTGGTTTAGGTGCGGCAGTAACACAATTGCCTGTTAGTGTTGAGCCTTTTACTATTCATAAAAAAGTGCTTTCTGGAAAAGCATTCTCAAATTTAGTTTTAAAATCAGAAACTAAGATTGTTACTTTAGCTCAGAATTCTTTCGAAATAATAGAGAATGCTAAAGATGCTTCAATCGAAAGTTTCGATGCTCAAGTAGGCGAAATAAAAACTACAATCCAAGATGTACAAAAACAATCGGGTAAATTAATATTAACCGATGCAGAGGTTGTTGTTTCGGGTGGACGCGGAATGAAATCGGCAGATAACTGGAATACTATCGAAGAATTAGCTCAGGTACTCGAAGGATCAACAGCTTGTTCGCGACCAGTTTCTGACGAAGGATGGAGACCTCACGAAGAACATACCGGACAAACCGGAAAAATTATTGCTCCTAACTTATATATTGCTGCAGGTATATCAGGAGCTATACAGCATTTAGCCGGAGTTAGTGCTTCGAAATGTATCGTAGCTATAAATACCGATAAAGATGCTCCGATTTTCGAAGCTGCTGATTATGGTATCGTAGGTGATGCTTTAAAGGTGTTGCCTGAGTTTATAAATGCGGTTAAAGAAGCTAAAGCAAAATAAAATTTTATAAAATAATGTAAGTTACAGGCAACAGATTTCTATTTTTTAGTAAAATCTGTTGCCTTTCATTTAAAAACTATTAGTATGTTGTTAAAGCAGATATTGTTTATAATTTCGATGCTGGTTACTCTTGGAGCTTTTGCATATACGCTTAAAAGGCTTATTGCTTTCTTTAAGTTAACCAAAAAAGGTTTTCCGATTAAAGATTATGGGAAACGCTTTTCGGTAATGATGAGTGTTGCCTTTGGGCAAACAAAAATATTTCGTCGTCCTATTTTAGGATTTTTACATGCCCTTGTTTTTTGGGGATTTTGTGTAATCCTTATAGGTAGTGTCGAAATGATAATTGATGGTGTTGCCGGTACCGAAAGAGCTTTAGGTGTGTTAGGTGTAGTTTATAACATTATAATGGGATCGGGAGACGTTTTTGCTCTTATTATTGCAATCGCTATTTTAGTTTTCTTGTTCCGTCGATTATTTCTTAATGTTAAGCGATTTAGTGGTATTGAAATGACCCATAAATCGCACAAAGATGCAAACTTTGCTTTAACTCTTATTTTCTTGTTGATGGTTACCCTTTTAGGAATGAATACATTCTACTATCAACATGCAATCAGCGAAGGTCATCAAATAGTAGGTACGTATCCTGTAAGTAAAATATTAGCAGGGTTATTTTCAGGAATGTCGCACGATAAGCTATTTGTGATGCACGAAATTAATTGGTGGGCTCATATTCTTTTAATCTTCTTTTTTGCTAATTACCTTCCATACTCAAAACATTTCCATGTATTTATGTCGGTTCCTAATACTTTCTTAAGCAGATTAGAACCTCTAGGAAAGTTAGACAATATGGAAAATATAACTAAAGAAGTTAAGCTAATGATGGATCCTAATGCTGCTTTTGCCGAGCCTGCCGAAGGCGAAGAAGAAGTAGAACGATTTGGAGCTAAAGATGTAACCGATCTAAATTGGAAAAACTTTTTCGATTCATTAGCATGTACTCAGTGTGGACGTTGTACTTCTGTTTGTCCAGCTAATATTACAGGAAAGAAATTATCACCACGAAAAATAATTATGGATGTTCGTTCGCGAATGAACGAAATAGGACCTCAGATGGTTAAAAACGGTAAAGATTTTACAGATAATAAATCTTTATTACGCGATTTTATCACAGAAGAAGAATTATGGGCTTGTACTACTTGTAATGCTTGTGCCCAAGAGTGTCCTATTAATATAAATCATCCTACTATTATTGTCGAAATGCGTCGTTACTTGGTTATGGAAGAAGCTGCTTCGCCAGGCGAATTAAATACAATATTTAATAATATCGAAAATAATGGAGCTCCTTGGCAGTTTTCGCAAGAAGACAGAATGCTTTGGGCTGATGAACTTTATATAAATGAAAAGGCATAATGCGCTTTTACAATAATCATTAAACATTATTAATTATGTCAGAAAATAAAAGAAAAATAGAAGTTCCTGTAATGGCCGATGTTTTTGCTAAAGGCGAAAAACCCGAGTACTTATTTTGGGTTGGTAGCGCAGGTGCTTTCGACGATAGATATAAAAAAGTAACACGTTCGTTTATAAAAATATTAACTCATTTAGGTATTAGTTATGCTGTTTTAGGAACCGAAGAGTCATCTACTGGTGATATTGCCAGACGCGCCGGAAACGAAATGTTGTTTCAAATGCAAGCTATGATGAATATCGAAATCTTAAACTCGTACGAAGTTGCTAAAATCATAACTTGCGATCCTCATGCATACAATACTTTTAAAAACGAATATCCCGATTACGGAGGAAAATACGAGGTAATACATCATACTCAATTTTTACAAAATTTAATTACCGAAGGTAAACTTACTATAGATAGTGATGTATTTAAAGATAAAACATTAACATATCACGACCCATGCTATTTAGGTAGAGCTAATGGCGAGTACAATGCTCCTCGAAAAGTTTTAGACGCAATCCCTTCGCAAAAAGTAGAAATGAAACGAAACAAAAGTTTTGCTTTGTGTTGTGGTGCCGGAGGAGGACAAATGTTTAAAGAAGCAGAAAAAGGGAATAAAGAAGTATTTATTGAGCGTACCGAAGATGCTTTAGAAACAAACGCTGATATTATTGTTACAGCTTGTCCGTATTGTATGGTTATGATGACAGATGGATTAAAATACAAAAACAGAGAAGAGGAAATAAAAAATTACGATATTGCCGAATTAATAGAATTATCGTTACAACTATAAATTAAACATAACATAAAATGGAAAAAGAATTAAAAATCAAAGGTGGAGAGTTTCTTGTAAAGCAGATTGAAGCCAACGATGTTTTTATACCAGAAGAGTTTGATGAAGAACAAAAAATGATTGCTCAAACTTGTGAGGATTTCCTAGAAACAGAAGTGTTTCCAAATTTAGAACAAATTGATGCTCAGGAAGACGGAGTAATGAGAACTGCTCTAGAGAAAGCAGGAGAATTAGGCTTATTAGGAATTTCAGTTCCTGAAGAATACGAAGGTTTTGGCCAAAATATTATTACATCAATGTTGTCGGCCGATCGATTAGGTGCTGGATATTCATTTGCTGTAGCTTTTTCGGCACATACAGGTATTGGTTCTTTACCTATTGTTTATTATGGAAACCATGAACAAAAACAAAAATACTTACCTAAATTAGCTTCAGGAGAGTTAATGGCTGCTTACTGCTTAACCGAGCCAGGTGCAGGTTCTGATGCTAACTCAGGAACAACAAAAGCTGTTTTGTCTGAAGATGGAAAACATTATATCCTTAACGGACAAAAAATGTGGATCACAAACGGAGGTTTTGCTGATGTACAAACTGTTTTTGCTAAAATAGATAACGATAGAGTTTATAGTGCGTTTATTGTAGAAAGAGAATGGGACGGAGTTTCGTTAAATCCTGAAGAAAAGAAAATGGGTATTAAAGGTTCGTCTACTCGTCAAATCTTTTATAACGATGTAAAAGTTCCTGTTGAAAATCTATTAGGGAAACGTGGCGAAGGATTCAGAATCGCACTAAATATTTTACACATGGGACGCTTAAAACTTGGAGCTAATGTTATTGGTTCGTGTAAGCGTGCTATTTCGCAATCGGTTAATTATAGTAACGAACGTAAGCAGTTCGGGACATTAATTTCTAGCTTTGGATCGATAAAGCATAAATTAGCCGAGCAAGCAATAAAAGCTTTCACTAACGAGTCGGCAGTTTATCGTGCAAGCAACGATGTTGATATCTTAGCCGAAATAAATAAAGCCGAAGGAAAAGAATATGGAAAAGCAAATATGGATGCTTATGCTGAGTTTGCTCCTGAAGCTGCTATAATGAAAGTATACGGTTCTGAAGCTTTAGATTATATTGTTGACGAAGCAGTTCAGGTTATGGGAGGTATGGGGTTCTCTGCCGAAATGCCTGCTGATAGAGCTTATAGAGACTCGCGTATCAATAGAATCTTTGAAGGAACAAATGAGATAAATCGTATATTAGTTACAGATACAATCATTAAGCGAGGACAAAAAGGAAATATTAAATTATTCGAAAAGGCAAAAGAAATTCTTGCTGGTTTAGATAATTTATGCGAATCGTGCTGCTGCGAGGGTGGAGATTATTTTGAAAATAAAACAAAATACATCTCAAACTTTAAAAATGTAGCTTTAATGTTAATGGAAGCTGCTGTTAATAAATTCCAACGTAAATTAGTTCACGAACAAGAAGTATTAAACAGTATTGCTGATATTGTTATGAATACTTATGTTGCCGAGTCGACAATGTTACGTATTCAGAAATTAGAAACAATGCGAGGCGAAGAATTGAACTTACATCGCGATATGCTTGATGTTTATGTATTCGAATCGGCTTCGTTAATTTACAAGCATGGAATGGATGCTATTTACTCAATTGATGATCAAGAGTTAACCGAAAAGTTAATTAAAGGATTAAAAATTTACACTAAAACTTCAGGAGTAAATACTAAGGATGCTCGTAGAAGAATTGCTGATAAATTAATCGAAGAAAATAAATACTGTTTCTAAATATTGCTTTTATATAAAAATAAAGGAGGCTGTTGTTAAATAGCCTCCTTTATTATGACTATGACTAGTCCTAATGAGTTAAAGATTTGCCGTATTGTTTCTTCTTTTATATAGTTTGTATTTTTTTGTTTTTATAGGAACAAGGTCGTAATTTTTATCTAAATATTCGTTATTACAACCTTCAAATGAAAGATAATATAAACAAATATTATCTTGATTTCGATCTAAGCTTACATTACCATATCTGGAGAAATATCCATGTAAACTCCATATTCCATACATGCTAGGGCATATATTTATTGTTGTATTTTCTCCAACAGCACTAATAATAGCTTTACTGTCGGTTATTAATGTTTTATCTCTACCTATTCTGTTTTTTTGAGATATAGATAGCATTATACTAGAAATAACAATAAGTATAGTTATGATTTTAAAAATTTTAAAACCTTTGGTATTCGGATTTATTTTTTCAATAATAATATTTAGCATAGGATAAATATAGTAAGCTAAACCTAGAGCAAAGAGAGGATAAACGGTAAGAATATAAAAACTGCGTTGTTTCATGCTAATCATTATAGGTATGATTCCAGAAAAAACAATAGCCATAAATATTAAAGCTTCTTTTTGATTTATCTTCAGTAATCTTTTTTCAACTTTATGTTTTAATGCAATTAATATAGCAATAGTACTAATAATTAATGGAGGTATAACTCGCTTGGCAAATATTATGATGATTTCAAAACGAGTATTAACTGTTTGAACATTCTGAATACTCCCAACAACCTGTTTCTTAAAATAGCAAATCATATTGTTTTGTGCTGCAGGAACAAAACAATAGAGTAATACGATAGGTAAAATGGTGCTGAAAATTAAAACAAATGTATCTATTGACATTTGAATAAAACTTTGTTTGCGTTTGAAAAGCCACATAAAAAATGGGATTCCCCAAATGTATAAACAGAAAAATCCTTTGGTTAGTAATCCTAGCGAAAGAGATATTCCTGAAAAAAATATCCAAATAAAATGATTCTTTCTTGAACTATTAAAATAGAATAATACAGAAAGACAAACAAAAATACTCATTGTATTTTCTAGCATATTGTTAGCCGCAGCCCAAGCTATTCCTGTTATTGTAATCCATAAAAACAAAGGAATCCATGCGTTTCTTTTATTATTTGTCAATTTACCCCAAATTAAAACTATAAGGTATCCTGTAGTTATATATGTAAATAATGAATAAAAACGTTCTATGTATATAGAGTCACCAAAAAATCTAAAAAATAAACTTTGTAAACCCAATGCTAGAGGGGGATGTTCGTAAAATTCATTAAATATTCCATAACTTAAATGAGGTTTCCAGAAACTACCCAAACCTTTTGCCATATTGCGGGAAATATCAGCATACCATAGCCCATCCATGAACATTCCATCAGAGAATAATTTTACTGAAGTAATTCCAAGAAAAAGAAATCCAACGAAAAAAAAGAAATAATGATGTTTTTTAAGTTTCATATTAAAGATTCTAAATTTAGAGAAGTATTAAATGTAAAAGTATAATTTGCCAAGAAATTCCAGAATGTAGCTACTCCTATAGCAACAAGTTTGGATAAATAAAAATTGTATTTCATTTTACTATGAACAAACCACAGACTTATATTATTAATTAAAAGGCCAATGACTGAAATTAATATGAAATAAAAATATTCAGTCATTATATTCTGATTTTCGCTACAAAAAGTCCAAATACGATTTAATATATAATTTGAAGATGCTGCAATCATAAATCCAATAGAATTGGATATGTATTTATTAATCTTAAATTTTTCTTTACACAAATATGTAAAGCCAAAATCAATTAAAACTCCACTTCCTCCAACAACACAAAATTTAAAAAATTTAATTAAAAAGATGTTCATATTCAGTTCGTTCTATTGGTGTTGTGTAACTCAATGCTATTTTTATATAGCTATATTTGTTTGATATTATTATTTCGCTGAAAATACAAAAGCTCATTTTTAAAACAAAATTTTAATAGTTTACATCTCTATAAGACTCGTGCTTTTTTGTTCTTCAACAATATCTTCAATAAAATAAAATAAATCGATCTGCTCAAATTCTCGCGGGAAAGAGTATCCGTTAATTAATATTTCAGGAGTAAAGTTTACATTAATTTGTTTACACCAGTTTTTTGTTTTCAATAAGTGTTCTGTGTGTTCTGAAGAATATTTGTTTTCTAGATTACCCCATTTTTCTGTGTTTAAACCATTATATACTTCGTGCATAGCTTGTAAACATTGTTTTATCCCTTTGTGTTTATATATATTTAAAAGTTCTAATACTATTTTAGTGTCGGTAGCATTATCTTTTAAGCTAACATTAAATCTGACTATTATCTGTAGTTGATTATAGTATGATTTTAATAATTTTTCGATAACCTTATGAGTTTCTTTACAAAACCCGCACAAAGGATTTGTTATGATAAATATTTTCAGGTTAGCCTTGGGGTTTCCTAATATAATGTCGTCGTCAGATTCAATCATTGTAGGTTTTGCTTCTTTTTTAGATAAAAGAGCTTTGAATAACTCATAGTTTCGTTTAAACTTATAATGTTTAATTAATAAATGTTTATATTCTTGTTCTTTATTTAGTTTTGGACGAATAAATAACCACAGGCTGGAAATAATTAAGAAATTTAAAAATAGTTGAATCCCCGAATTTAATGAATACTGGAATTTTATTTCGGTAAAGTAAATACAAGCAAATTGAAGCCATAAAATAAATATTATGCTTAAACATAGAACACACCACTTTTTTATAACAAACATTTGATATGTAACAGAATAAATCGTAAATGGAATTGCTAGAATTGATATTAAGCTAATTATATTATAGTTGCTATTATTGATAGAAAAAATCAGGCATGATAAGAAGAGTGATGAGAAGTATATAATTCCAATATCACTTAACTTTAATAATCCAAAAAAATTAGAGCCTTTAGATTTTAAAACATCGTCACAGTTGACTTTTTTAATGTTTACAGAGCATAACTTTTCAGCAATTGCAGAGTTAAAACCTAGTTCGTGTTTTACAATTATAATTGATAAAGCAAATCCTATTAGCGATAATATGAAATGTATTAAAGATATTTGATTATTATTGAAAAACAGAAACAAAGCAGTGATACTTAGAAATGTCAATAAATTAAGTATAGAGCTGAATTTGTTTTTACTTTTATTCTCTTGATAAGTAATCTCATTATCCTTTTCTATAACAACAATAATTCCAGTCCAATAGTCTAAAAAATCATCAACAGAAAGATGAATCTTTTTTTTGTTGTTTATAACTACTTCAACATACGAATCTGTTAATCTAACTAATGCTAAATTATCAATGCCTTCATTTTTGATGTAGGCAATAAATAACTTAGGAAGTAATTTGTAAGATTCTTTGTTAGGAGAGACTTCTATTGCAAGATTAGTAATCCCGAAATGATTTAGTACTCCTGTTACAGAATGTAAACTAGGGTACGAAGGATGACTTAGTAGTTGGAATTCTAATTCTTTTTCATCAAATTTTATTTTGTTTTCTTGAAGTAATTTTTTTAAAATGTATAAAAGTGAATTGTTCAAAATATGATATTTTAAGGTTAACTTTATTCTATTGATTCGTTGTTATATATAGTGGAACGATCAAATTTAATGATAAAAATCAAGAAATAAGAATAAAAAAATAATGATTTTTGCCCATGTAACGGTTTCCGTCAATATTGTTTTTGAATTGATTGTATTTATTAGCTTCTAATATAAGGTAAATCTAAACTTGTATGAAATTTCTAAAATGTATTTTTATTTTAATGCCACTTATTATAGGATTGTCTCAAATGTCTATAGCTCAGAATGAGCAAAATAAAGAAGTTAAATCAATCAAAAAGAAAAATCCAAAGTATATTAAATATTTAACACTGACAACTGAGAATGGCTTAATGTTTTCCAATGGAACTGAAGAGGGCAAATATATTGTTGAAAATACGTATTACAATGGTTTTGATTTGCGTTTAGGATTTAGAAAGACTGATACGACCGATATTTATAATGCAATATATAGGTTTCCTTATCATGGAGTAGGATATTATTTATCATTATTTAATAATGATGCGATTGGGATGCCTCAAGCGATTTATTATTTCTTTACAATACCATTAAATGAGCAGAATAAGCGTTGGAATTTTTCATACACAGGAGCTTTGGGGTTGTCGTATAACTTTAATCCATATGACAAAGAGGTTAATCCTCGGAATCTATTTATAGGGTCGTATAGTAATTGTTATGTTAATTTAGGTTTTATTGCTGAATATACTATTGTTTCAAAATGGAAGTTGTTTGGAATGTTAGGATTTAAACATTTTTCAAATGGAGCTTATAGATTGCCTAATTCAGGAATAAATATTGTTCCTTTCACTATGGGTGTAAGATATAAATTTAGTGATTATGACTTTAAAAATAATAAATCGATTGTAAATAAAGACTATAAGCCTATCGGGATTTTTAATATAATGATGGCTGTTGGGATTCGAGATTTTACTAAGGAAAAAATGGATGAGTATAAAAAAATGACATTGGGTTTTAATTATTTACGTCAGGTAAGCTATAAATATCGAATGGGTTTAGGGGTTGATATTTTTTTTACAGAAAAGTCAAGTGATAATAGATCAACAGTTAGGAATACAACCTCACTAGCTTTAGTTGGCTCGTGGGAATGGGTTTTAACTAAGCGTTTGTATGTTCCTATTGGTCTAGGGATTTATCTTCATCGTAATAAAGAAAATGGAGAACAAAAATTTTATTACGAAAGAGCAGGTATTCGTTATGTAATTTTTGATAATTTATCTTTAGGACTCACTATTAAAGCACATGCTGGTGCTGCCGATTATTTTGAATGGTCTATTAGCTATGCATTTAAATCTGACCCTAATAAATATTAGTTTTTAAAGGTTATATATAATCTCGATTAGATTAATAGATGCTCAAATTAAAACCAAACTTACATATACATTTCGGAACTCTTTGAAAAATTAATATGGAGAATATTTTCATAAAATAAACTAAATTTACACCTTAATTTTAAGAAGTGTGGTTTATAAAGGATTAGTTATAAAGTCGACAGGAAATCTATATTCAATAAAGAATATAGAAAACAAACAAATAGTAACTTGTACTATACGAGGAAAATTGCGAACAAAAGGGATTAAAAGTACAAATCCTGTTGCTGTGGGTGATATTATAGAATATTATATTCCTGAAAATTCAGATGTTGGAGTTATAAAAAACATTATGGATCGAAAGAATTATATTGTTCGGAAATCAACAAATCTTTCTAAGCAATCGCATATTTTAGCTGCTAATATAGATCAGGCAATATTGATGATTACTATAGCTTTCCCTGAGACATCGCCTATTTTTATAGATCGGTTTTTAATATCAGCCGAAGCATATAATATTCCTGCTAAGTTAATCTTTAATAAAATAGATTTGTATGATGAGGAACAAATAGCTTATATGAATCAATTAATTGATATTTATCAAAAAGTGGGATATGATTGTATAACTACTTCGATAAAAAGTGAGATAAATATCGATAAGATAAAGGATTTAATTAAAGATAAAATTTCTGTTATCTCTGGAAATTCAGGAGTAGGGAAATCATCCTTAATTAATCTAATTGATCCAAACCTAGACTTAAAAACCTCCGAGATTTCAGAATATCATAAATCAGGAAAGCATACTACAACATTTGCCGAAATGCTTGAGTTGTCTTTAGGTGGTTTTATCATTGACACACCAGGGGTTAGAGGTTTTGGTTTATATGATATAAAAAAAGAAGAATTGTTTCATTATTTCCCAGAGATATTTAAAGCTTCGGAGAATTGTAAGTATAATAATTGTACTCATGTTCACGAGCCAGGATGTGCTATCTTAGAAGCCATTAAAAAAGGGGATATTAGTAAACTAAGGTATGAGAATTATCTGAATATCCTATTAAGCGAAGACTCTAAACATCGTTTATAAATACAAATACTACTTTTAAATCAAAAACAGGTGTTTTAATCATAATTATTTAAATGATTTTGTTTTTTTCTTAACTTGTATCTTTATTTATGCCCTTGTTCGAGATTAGGATGTAATGAAGAAAAGTATTCGTTTTGTTATAATAATATTTCTCCGTTTTTATTGTAAAATGAAGAGTTTGCTTGGATCATTTCAAATAAATAAGCCTAAAAAAGTTTAGAGCATGAAGTCAATAAAACGGATGATGATATATAAAACTTTTGAAGAAAATTATATCTCATTATTTTCTCTAATCAAGAAAAGATTTTCTGGTAAATAATAAATGTAAAGAAACTAATTGTTTTAAATCAAACGAAATTACTTATGAAAAGACTTTATTATCTGGTGGCAATTGTTATTGCAATAGTTATTTGTGCGAATGTTTTTTATGCATTTCGTATTTATAATCAGCAATTATCTTTTCACAAAGATATGTTGATGAGCCAAACTCAAATCTGTGGTTGGGAAATAGAGCAGTCGGGTTATGAATTCGAGAACGAGATTAATTATATTGTTTTTTCTTCAGATATAGCAAATTTCTTTGAAGACAAAAATACACAGAGCTTAAAGGTGAAGAAATTAGAGCTTTTTTATTTTAAATATCAGAACTTAGTTAAGAACATTCAAATAATTGATAACAATAAGAATGTTTATAGTCTTTTTAGAGATAAGACAAATCATTTTATTAGCGATTATTATTTATCTCAACGCCAGAAAAAACTTGAAAACAAAGAAGTCCTTAAAGAGAATGGCAATAAAACATTTACATATGTTTTGCCAGTTTTCGAAGACAATAAAGCCAATATTAACATTTTAATAAAAATAGATATAGAAAATTACATAAATTCTATTTATAGCAATTATCATCTTGGAAATACATTATGGCAATGGATGTTCGATCTCGATGGAAAGATATTAGCAAATAACCTAACAAAAGATTCGATACAATTTACTAAGCTCGAGAAAATAACATCCAATGTACAAAAAGGACAAAAAGGTTCTATTATGCATAAGGCAATGCAAAAAGGAGAACACAATCAATATTTAACAGCGTATTACCCTGTTCGAATTTTAAATAAAGACGTAGGGATTGCTTTTTCTTTAGAAACTAGTATTATTATTAATTCTGTAATAACAAATTCGCTTATTGTTGGTGCCTCTACTATTGCAATCCTTATTTTAATAATTGTTCTTTTTGTTATAATGATACGAAGAAAGAACTCGGAAATTATAGCAATTAAAGAATCAGAATTAAATATGCAAAGAATACTTGAGGCTATTCCTATAGGATTTATGGTTCTTGATAAACAAAAAACGATAAGAAATGTAAATGAGACAGCCTTAAATATTTTTAAAATTAAAGATATTAATGAATTAAAAGGGAAAAATATAGGAAACCAATTTTTGATTCCCCGAAAATTTCAGGATAAAGATTCGTTTACCTATGCAAATAATGCAAACCAGTTTATTTATTTTGATGATAATGATAATGAAATTATTATTTATAAAAAAGAGATTCCATTTGAAATAAATAATGAAGAAGTTTCTTTAGAAGCTTTTATAGACATTACTCCAATTGAGATTTCACGAAAGCGTGAGATAGCTGCTAATAAGGCTAAATCTGATTTCTTAGCTAAGATGAGTCACGAAATACGGACTCCTTTAAATGGAATTATAGGTATGGCAAATACCCTGAAAACTCTTAATTTAAATAAAAAACAAACAGAGGCAGTTCAAATTATTTTAAAGTCAGCCGACTTATTGTTATCAATCATTAATGATATTCTTGATCTTTCGAAGATCGAAGCAGGAAAAATGATTATTGAAGAAACACCTTTTGTTTTAAGAGAAGAAGTTGATTCGATAATTTCTTTATTTACACCTATAGCTAAAGGAAAAGGAATAGATATTGTTTCGGACATAAAAGAAAATGTTCCAGATAAATTAATAGGAGATCCTTTTAGATTAAAGCAAGTTGTATCAAATTTAGTAGGTAATGCTATAAAGTTTACTTACGAAGGGAAAATATTAATTGCAATTGATTTAATAAAGCAAGAGAATGGTTATTTATCAATTTTGTTTAATATTGAGGATACGGGGATCGGAATTCCTAAAGAAAAGTTGAAAGATATTTTTGTTTCATTTTCGCAAGCAGATGAATCGACTACCCGGAAATATGGAGGAACAGGACTCGGTGTTACAATTTCGAAGCAATTAGTTGAGTTAATGGGAGGCGAAATGTGGGTCGAAAGTCCTTCGTCTATTTCAACCGATTCAAAGTATAGTGGATCAAAGTTTTCTTTTTCAATTCAAGTGTATTCTAATGAGAAAATACAGAAAGAGTTAAATGTATCAAAAGTAAAAGACTACAAGAAGATTAATGTCTTAATAATTAATGATGATCCAGATGGGGATAGTGTTTTACTTCGTTCGTTTGAGAGTTTCGAGACAAATAATGTACAAATAAAGCCCGATGGTGATTCTTTGAAAAGAATACAAAATTCTATAAACAACGAGGCTGAAAGATTTCATTTAATAGTAATAAAAGATAGTGTTGATTTTGATGGAATAAAATTTACTCAGGACTTAGAAAATAATGAGTTGACAAAACATTTTATAGTTGTTGTTGTAAGTTCTAATGATAAGCCCGGAAATTATGTTAAATGTAAAATGCATAAGGTCGATTATTATTTAATAAAACCTTATGAAGCTTCGGAGCTGTTCGATATAATACAAGAAAACTTTACGAATATAAAAGTTATTGATAAGAAATTGCCAGAGTTAAATAAGCTTAAAAAAGAGATTAAAATTTTAGTTGCCGAAGACAATATAATAAATCAGAGAGTAGCAAAAACTATTTTTAAGAATTTAGGTTACGAAATATATATCGCTCAAAACGGGAAAGATTGTATCGAAAAAGTAAAAGAAAATAACTTCGATATAATATTTATGGATATAATGATGCCTGAGAAAGATGGTTTAGAAGCTACAGCCGAAATCAGGAGTATGGGGTATAAAGTGCCTATTGTTGCTATGACAGCAAATGCTCGCGAAGAAGATAAAAGGCAAGCTTTTAACAGTGGAATGAATCATTATTTAGCAAAACCCGTACGTATAGAAGAAATAAAAGAAGTTTTAATACGTTGGTTTTCTGAAAATACAAATTAAGAGTTTATGAATTCACATGAGATAGATTATAAAATAATTGGAGACGATATTCAACTTGTCGAGATAGAATTAGATCCTTACGAGACTGTAATTGCTGAGGCTGGAGCTATGTTGTATATGGAAGAAGGGATTGAGTTTGAAACAAAACTAGGTGACGGCTCAACTCCTAATCAAGGTTTTATGGGTAAGCTATTATCGGCCGGAAGCAGAGCTTTGAGTGGGGAGTCGATATTTATGACACATTTTACCAACAACGGAATGACTAAACGAAAAGTTGCTTTTTCGGCTCCTTATCCGGGTAAAATAATTCCAATAGATTTAGGTGTGAGTCAAGGTCGAATAATTGTTCAAAAAGATGGTTTTTTATGTGCAGCAAAAGGAACAAAAATATCAATGCATTTTAATCGTAAGTTAGGAGCTGGTTTAGTTGGTGGCGAAGGTTTTATATTACAAAAGCTCGAAGGCGATGGAAAAGCATTTATCCATGCCGGAGGAACAGTAATCGAGAAACAGTTAAATAACGAAACATTACGAATCGACACAGGATGTATTGTTGCTTACGAACCTCAAATTGACTTTAATGTTGAAACATCAGGAAGCCTTAAATCAATGGTATTTGGAGGCGAAGGTTTATTTTTGGCAACCTTAAGTGGTACTGGAAAAGTATGGTTACAATCTATGCCTATACGAAAACTGATTCAGCGGATATCCCCCGTAGGAGCTAATGCAAAAAAAGGTAGTAGTTTTATCTTAGGAAATTTCTTTGAAGATTAACCCCTTTGTTAATACCAATTATATTGTTAAATAGTTGATAACTATTTAAATTTTGTAGTTTGTATAAGATCAATTATCAATTAAAAACATTGTAAGATACACCTTCATGCATAAAGTATTTGTTCTGTTTTTTTATAATTGATTTTTATTTACTTTCGCAAAATAAAATTGGAAAAATTCAAAGTTTAATTATGGAGAAATAATATCACCATGATTTATAAGGCTTAGAGTTAATTTGTTTTCTTATTGCTAGTGCTAATTTACTTACAGCACAACAATTTAATTAAATCAAAAAGATAATAAACCTACATATTTCTCCATTAAACATTTTTAAATTGAGGTATGGCTACAAAAGTAGATGTTGAAGAGTTTTTTAAGTTATCACAAAATATTCCTGTTGTTGATGTTCGATCGCCGGGCGAATTTGAGTTAGGACATATTCCCGGAGCTTATAATATACCTATTTTTACAAATGAAGAGAGAGCTATCGTAGGGACGATATATAAAAAACAAGGAAAAGAACCTGCAGTATTTCAGGGTTTAGATATTGTTGGTTTAAAACTTCGATTATTTGCCGAAAAAGCTAAAGAAATAGCAAAAGACAATCAAATTTTGGTGCATTGTTGGAGGGGGGGGATGCGAAGTGCTAGTATGGCATGGCTTTTCGAAACAGTGGGTATAAAAACTTACATCCTTATTGGTGGATATAAGGCTTTCAGAAATTACGGAAAACAACTATTTACTAAAACTAAAAATATTGTTATTCTGGGAGGCTTAACTGGTTCGGGAAAAACCGAGATTCTTAAAAATATAGAATTAAATGGGGAACAAGTTGTTGATTTAGAAGGCTTGGCTCATCATAAAGGTTCTGCATTTGGTTCTCTAGGTCAACAACATCAAAAAACTAACGAACAATTCGAAAACGATTTGATGCACGAATGGTTTAAGTTAGATCTGAATAAACCTGTCTGGCTCGAAGACGAAAGTCATTCTATTGGGTCAAATTGGATTCCTTTTGAGTTGTTCGACTTAATGCGCGAAGCATCTGTATTGAAAATAGAAATTCCTAAAAATATCAGGATAAAAAGACTTGTTAAAGAGTATGCTTGTTTCGAAAAACCATTCTTAAAAGAATGCATTCAGCGTATAGGGAAACGTCTGGGAGGACAAAATGTGAAATTAGCTGTTGAGTTGCTCGAAAAAGGGAAACTCGATGAGGTTGCTAATATAACATTAAGCTATTACGATAAAAGTTATAATTTTGGTTTAGATAAACGAAAGAATAATACGATTCATTCTATCCCTCTAGATACAGATAATCCTGAAAAAAACGCAAAAATCTTGATTGATTTCTATAAGTCATTATAAAGAGTTTGATTTTCTTTTTGAGCAATAGCTTGGGTTTTTGGCTTTGTATTTTAAATTTGTGCAATTATTCACAAATATTTAAAACCAATGAGAAGAAAAACCTTATTAGTGTTTGTATTCGTTTGTTTTATAACAAGTACATATGCTCAAATCGAAAAAGAAATATCAACTTTTGTTGATAGTACTGAATTACTAATAAATAATGGGCGAAAATTTTTGTTGCAAAAAATAAACGAAAACAATATTGAAAAGACAAAAGAAGTATACACGTATTTATTAGAATTAGGTATTAAGAAAAAATGTAATACTTTTTCTTATATCGAAGAACTTTATATTAATGCATTAATTGCCGATTGGGATAAATGGTTAGAGTTGGCAAAAATTACTACTTACGAACAACGTTCTTTTTGTGTTGAGATTGACTACACGCTCGTTAATACTCTTTGGCAAAAATTTACTAAAAATGTAGATGTCTTATTGTATAGTTCAGAAAAGCTAACTATTGAAGAAAGAAGTATTATCGATTTATTTCTTTTTTCGTTGACAAAGAAAGATACCGATAAGGATGAAAAGATGTATAAACAGAAAATAAAAGATTTTAAATCCGAATTTAAGAATTCTAAATACAATTATTTTTTGAATAGAGTACTACCTTCTCCTAAAATAAAAGGATCTTATAGTTTTTCTATAGGACCTAATTTTATTATACTCGATAGTAAACTGAAAACAAATTTTGAGAGTACAGCATGTTTTGCTATGGCTATGGATTTTGCAGTAAATAAGGTATATTGTTCACTAAATTTTTCTGGAGGTAATTTTGAATTAAAAAAACCCTTTAATGCACAAGTTGATAGAGAAAATGTTTTATTAGACAAAGGAGAGCATTTTTCTTATTTCGAAGGAGGTTTAAATTGTGGGTATTTTTTATTAAGAAATAAACATTTTCATGTAGCTCCTTTTGTTACTTTGGCTGGAGCCTCGCTAAAAAGTAATATTTTCGATTCAAATGAAAATAAAGAAAAGGATGAACTGAAAATATTTAATTCTTTTACTTATGGTTTAGGTTTGCATACTGAAGTTAAAATAAAAGAGTGGAATATTAAAAATTTTTATGGGAATTATAATGAATACAGCTATATAAGTCTTAAAGTAAATATCGGATATAATATCATTTCTTATTATAAGGATAATAACTTTAAAGGAAACACATTCTTTGTTAGTCCAACTTTAGTATGGGGGTTCGGTAATTTCTAATTCAATTATGTTAATTAAGGCTTAAAATGCATAAAAATACAAACAGATGAAAATTCGTAGTGGAATTTAGTTGCAATTCCAAAGCAATAATTAATTCTACAAAAAAACACAAGACATTGCTATTTTGCTTAATGTCTAAAAATGAGAAGCTTTAGGGTGTTGATCAACACCTTATTGGTCGTTCGAGACTCCCTTTACCTCGTTGGTCGACACCCTATTGACCGTCGATTAACACCCTTTACCCCGTTGGTCGACATCCTTTTGGGTGTTAGCTAACGACCGATTGGTCGTTTTACACGGGCTTTTACTAGTCGATCGACACCCTTTAGTCTGTTACTCGACGCCCTATTGGCTGTTAGTCTA